>CAKUDJ010000133.1 GCA_934644855.1 uncultured Elusimicrobiales bacterium | reverse complement strand
GTAGAATCAAACGCACTGGACGAATAAGTAAACACAAGCCCGAACAACACAAACGCCGCCGTAATAATAGCCAATGTTTTATCCAAAGGCAAAAAACGCCACGCGCCGCGCTTGCCGGGTTCGGCAAAGCGGGACGTATTCTTCGGCCGGATAAAATTATTGCGCTTGGCCGGGCGGCTGAACAAAGTTTTCATACGTTTACCTTATTTTTAAGGCCGCCAATGCCAGCAGCATTAGCATTGCCCCCACTACCCAAAAGCGCACAATCACTTTCGGCTCCGGGATACCCATTAGCTCAAAATGGTGGTGAATGGGAGTCATTTTGAACAACCGCTTGCCGTGGGTCAGCCTAAAATAGCCCATTTGCAACATGACGGAAACGGTTTCCAATACAAAAATCCCGCCGGCTATCGGCAATAAAAGCTCCTGCTTGACGCACAGCGCGGCCGTGCCGATAACGCCCCCCAAAAAGAGCGAGCTGGTATCCCCCATAAACACTTGGGCCGGATAGGCGTTAAACCACAAAAACCCTAAACACGCGCCGATTAATGCCCCCATAAACACGGTAATTTCCCCCGCGCCTGGCACATAAATAATTTTTAGATAATCGGCAAATTGCACATTCCCCGCCGTATAGGCAAACACGGCGTACGCCGCCGCCGTAAACACCATACATCCGGCGGCCAGGCCGTCCAAACCGTCCGTTAAATTGGTAGCGTTGGAGGATCCCACAATCACCAACATAGAAAACGCAAAATAAAATACCGATAAATCCACAAACATCTTGCTCATATACGGGATAATCAGCGAAGTTGCATACTCCCCGTTGGGCGGGTTGGCCCCCAAATAGCCCACCACCACCAACGCCGTAAACAGTTGGATACAAAACTTAACGGAAGACTTCATCCCCTCCGGGTTCTTTTTGACGAGTTTTGTATAATCGTCCATAATCCCGGCCCCCGCCAAAGAAACCGTGGTAAACACCAGCAGCCAAATATACGGGGAATCCAACCGCGCCCACAGCGCCACGCTCGCCAACAGGCTAAATAAAATCAGCAGCCCCCCCATGGTGGGCGTACCGCTTTTGGATAAGTGCGAGGCCGGGCCGTATTCGCGCTCCACCTGCTGTATTTTATAGGAGCGCAGTTTGGCTACCAACGCCGGGCCGATAAGGAGCGTCAAAAAGAAAGACGTAAAAACAGCCGCCCCGGTGCGCAGGGTGATATAGTTAAAAATATTCAGGAAGCTAAATTCTTCCGTAAATAAAGAAAGATAATATAACACTTAAATCTCCTTAAAAATATTTTCAAAATTCATAGAGCGCGACGCTTTAATCAAATATGTACCGCCCTGTTTTTTAATGAGCGCCTTTAACTGCTCCGTCCACTCCTGCGGGGTTTTGCCGTACACCGCGCGGACGCCGGAATCGGCCCGGTTCAAAATTTCATACGCATAGTGCATTTGTTCCCCGGCCAAAAAGGCATATTCCACCTGGTTATCCAACAGTTGGCGGGCAATTAAGCGGTGGTAATCTTTAGAGGTTTTCCCCAATTCTTTCATATCCCCCAGTACGGCCACACGCGGGGTGAAGGGCTCGCGCCCGAGAATTTCCAAGGCATTTTTCATACTGGCCGGGTTGGCGTTGTAGCAATCCAAAATAAAGTGCGCGCCGGCTTTTTCCACCCGCTCCATACGCATAGGCATAGGGGTAAAAGCAAGCAGCCCTTTTTTAATTTCGTCCAAGTGCAGCCCCAGCGCAATAGCGGCAGCGGCCGCGGCGGCGGCGTTTAACTTATCGTGCGCGGGCAGTTTTATATCCAGTACGCACGCTTCCCCCTTGTAAGTAAACGAAAATTTATCCTGCGTATCCAAAATACGCAAAGAGGCCGAGGGAGAAAAACCGAAAGAAAGCGCTTTACCCTTAAACTCCGTCTGCAAACGCGCCAAAAGCGGGTCGTCTACATTATACACTAGCGTACCGCCAAAGTTTAAGTGCGCGGCAATTTCCGTTTTTGTTTTGTAAACATTTTCCAAGGTTTTGAACGATTCCAAATGGGAAGGCCCCACATTGGTAATCACCGCCACATCCGGCACGGCAATAGCCGCCAGTTCATCAATATCGCCGGGGTGGGAGGCGCCCAATTCAAACACGCCGTATTTGTGCTTGGGTTGTATTTCCAGTAAAGAAAACGGCGTACCGAACTGGTTATTAAAATTGCCCATATTGGCCACCGTTTCTCCCGCCTGGGAGCAGATAGCCTTTAACATTTGTTTGGTAGTGCTTTTGCCGTTGGAACCCGTAATGGCGGCCACCTTTAAGGTGCTGTTTAAGCGGTGGTACTGCGCTAACATTTGCAAGGCTTTTAAGGTATCTTGCACATAAATAACGGACACGGCTTCGTTGGAGATTTGCGGGCAGCGCGCTTTTTGCGCCACCACCAAAACGGCCCCCTGTTTAATGACCTGCGGGATAAATTCGTGCGCGTCGTGTTTTAAGCCTTTTAAGGCAATAAACGCATCCCCCGCGGTCACCACGCGGCTATCCGTGACAAAAGCGGACACTTTAGCCAAAGGGGTTTTACTTACCAGTTCCCCTTTCATAATTTCCGCGGTTTTGCTAAACGTCAGGTTTAATTTCATACAATCTCCTTAATTTATAAAATCCAGTTGGTCCGGCTGAACCCCTTTCAAGGCCAGCAGGTTTTCGGCAATTTGCCTGAAGGCAGGCGCGGCGGCCGTACCGCCAAAGGTGTACTTGGAAGGGTTATCCAAAATAACCAAAATGGTAAATTGCGGCTTGCCGGCCGGAACAAACCCGCAAAAAGATACAATGTGGCTGCGTTTGCCATAGCCGCCGTCTTTCGTTAATTTTTCGGCCGTACCCGTTTTGCCCGCCACGGTGTACCCCTTTATTTGGGCGCGTTTGCCGCTGCCGTTTTCCACCACGCTTTGCAATACTTTGGTCATAATTTGGGCCGTTTCCGGCTTGATGACCCGGCGGATTTTTACCGGCTTACTCAGCTTGCTTACGCGGCCGTCGGCATATTCAATGCGGTCCACCAAGTGCGGCTGCATCAAATACCCGCCGTTGGCTATGACGGAATACGCATTGATTAACTGCACCGGGGTAAGCGAAATACCGTATCCGTACCCTTTGGTGGCGGTATCTACCTTAGTCCATTTATTGTACGGGGGCACGAAGCCTTTGGCTTCCCCGTTAAAATTAATATCCGTTTTAGTGCCAAAGCCGTACGCTTTAAGATAATAAAACAAGTTTTTGGCGCCCAAGTCTACCGCTATTTTACCCGCCCCGATGTTG
>CAKUDJ010000132.1 GCA_934644855.1 uncultured Elusimicrobiales bacterium | reverse complement strand
GCGCCCGGTGAGACTTGAACTCACGGCCCCCCGCTTAAAAGGCGGATGCTCTACCACTGAGCTACGAGCGCAAAAAACAGTCAAATAACTTCTCGGGTTTAATCTGCATCGGGTTAAACCCAACATAAATATTGTACTAAAAATTTTTATTATGCGCAAGAAATATTTTTTTATTTACTTCCGGCATAACCATCACATAAATAATTATAGCAGTTTTGTTTTTTGTGTGCAATATTTTTTTGTATAGGGCAAAGCCCGGTTTTTGCGCCCCAGGGTTGACGGCGCGCCGGGGGTTTTATACCATATACTTAACAGGGTTTTTGCCCGCATTTATTTATAAGAGAGGTTTTATTTTATGAAAAAAGTAATTAATTCTGCCAGCTCCCCCAAAGCCATCGGGCCGTATTCGCAAGCGATAGAAGACTCCGGCTTTATTTTTACCTCCGGCGTATTGCCTATTGACCCCGTCACGGGTGAAATTTACAACGGCTCCGTGCGCGTGCAAACGGAACTGATTTTGAAAAATTTAGAAAATATCCTTAAAGAAGCCGGCTCCAGTTTAAGCCAAGTAGTAAAAACCACCGTTTTTTTAACGGATTTAACCCAATTTGCCGAAATGAACGAAGTTTACGCCTCTTTTTTTAAGGAAAACCCGCCCGCCCGCAGCACGTTCCAGGTAGTGGCTCTGCCCAAAGGCAGCGCGGTGGAAATTGAAGCGATTGCCAAAAAATAACTCCGGGGCCTGCCATGCAAACGATTCAAGACGAACTGCTTTCTGCCCGCTCCAACGGGGTGTTGTTGCCGCTTTCGGCCATGAAAACAAAGGCGGATTGGGGCGTGGGCGATTTTGCCAGCCTGGAAGAATGGACGGACTTTTTAGGCTCTTTGGGGGCCAAGTTTGTGCAAATTCTCCCTTTGCAGGAAACCGCCCCGAACGAAACCTGCCCTTATTCCGCCATGACGGCCTTTGCGTTGGACCCGGTGTACGTTTGCATAGAGCGCGTGGAAGATATTTCCGCCAGCCCCGCCGCGCAGGAATATCTTAAAACTTTACAGGCGGATTTGGCCCAATGGAAAAATTCTTCCAAAGCACCTGTCCGCCCGGTAAAACAAGCCAAATTAAAAGCGTTGTGGTTGGGATACCAACATTTTTTGGCGCAGGAACACGCGGCCGATACTCCGCGTGCGCGCGCGTTTAGTGCGTACTGTGCCGCCAATAACAGTTGGCTGCGCCCGTATAGTTTGTTCCGCGCGCTGAAAGAATTTTATAAATGGCAGAGTTGGACGGCCTGGCCCGAGGAGCTGAAAAATGCCGTTCCGTCGGCCGTAAACGCTTTTGAAAGCCAATACCGCGAATATGTGCGCTTTTTTGCGTATGTTCAATGGGTGCTGGACCAACAGCTCCGCCGCGCCAAAGCATTCGCACAGGAAAAGGGCGTTTACCTGTTTGGGGATATCCCTTTCGGCACCAATTTAGACAGCGCCGAAGTATGGGCCGAACGCCAAAATTACCGGGTGGAGTACGAAATCGGCGCTCCGGCGGACCAATTTTCCAAAGGCGGGCAGCGTTGGGGCCTTCCGGCGTATGACTGGCCGTATCAGCATGCGCACGGGTTAGAATTGTGGAAACGCAAAATCCGCCGCGCGGTGGAACTGTATGATATGTTCCGCCTGGACCATTTGGTGGGGTTTTACCGCACTTACGTTTTTGCCCCCGGCGACGAGCAAGGCGCTTTTGATGTGCAGGGCGAGCAAAACCAAATAGACCGCGGGTATCACTTTTTACGCATGGTGTTGGACGTTTGCGGCGGCCGCCTGCCGGTGGGGGAAGACTTGGGCGTGATTCCCAATTATGTACGGCGGATGTTGGTGGATTTGCGTATCCCCGGTTATAAAGTATTATGCTGGGAGCGCGAAGACAACGGCTATTACCGCGAACCGCGCAGCTATCCGGCGGTTTCTTTAGCCACCACGTCCACGCACGACACGCAGACGTTGCGCGGTTGGTGGGAGGCCATGCTCCCGCAGGAACGCGCCAATATGTGGGAAATGATTTCCGCCCAAAAAACGGACGGCAACGTGCCGTTTACGTTAGACACCCAAAAAGCCATTTTGGCGCGGGTGTTGGGGTCCGGCTCGGCCTTGACGCTGTTTTCCTGGCAGGATATTACCGGCACTTTGGAGCGCGTAAACGTGCCCGGCATTGTGGACGACACCAACTGGACGTACCGTTCCGACGTCACCCCGCAGGACGCGTGGGCCCGCTATAAACCCCAGTTGGAAAACTACCAAAATTTATTAAAACAGGCCGGCCGTTGCGCCCGGTAAGGAGAGATAAATGCAATCATTTACCGCCATTATTCCCGCCGCAGGTAAAGGCGTGCGTTTAATGCCTTTTACCCGCCATATTCCCAAAACCATGCTTTGCGTGGCGGGGAAACCCATTTTGGGCCATATTTTGGACCAAGTGAAAGGGTTGGGAATCCGGCGTGTAGTTTTGATTGTGGGGCACCGCAAAGAAGCCATTGTGGAGTTTGTCCGCCAACGCTACCCGCAGTTGGATGCCGTGTTTGTGGAGCAGCCGGAGCCGCGCGGTTTGGGCCATGCGGTGTATTTGGCTAAAGACGTGGTGTCCGGCCCGTGTTTTATTTTATTGGGCGATACGATTGTGGACGGAGATTTGCGCCCCATGGTGTTTGGCGGGCAAAATGCGGTGGGGCTTAAAAAGGTGGACGACCCGCGCCGTTTTGGGGTGGCTAAAATAGAAAAAGGCCGCATTACCGGGTTTGTGGAAAAGCCGGATAATCCGCCTTCCCATTGGGCGCTGATTGGGGCGTATTCTTTTTTGGATTCCAAACAGCTTTTTGAGGCGTTGGCGGAAGTAATTGCTTCCGGCAAAACGGTAAAAAACGAAATCCAACTGACGGATGCACTTTCCGTACTGCTCCAAAAAGGCGTTTCTATTGCCCCGGTACCGATGAACGATTGGCTGGACTGCGGCACGGTGGAAATTTTGCTGAAAACCAACCAAATGCTTCTTACGCGCCATGCCGCCGTGCCGGAACAGGCGGAACTGAATAACCGGATTATCCCGCCGTGTTGGATTGACCCTTCCGCGCAGGTAAGCGGTTGCACGTTGGGACCCTATGTGTCCGTGGCGTACGGGGCCAAGCTGACCAACTGCCGTTTGGAAGACGCCGTCGTCGGCCCGCAAACGGAACTGGCCAATAAAACCGCCTTGCACGTTATTTTGGATAAATTCGGCAGTAAATAATTGGGAAAGCCTGACCAATTTTTATGGGAGTAAAAGAAGTTTTTACGCCGGACTGTTAAGAAATTAAAATTCAAATCAGGAAGGGTGCTATGAAATACAATGATAAATTGAAC
>CAKUDJ010000131.1 GCA_934644855.1 uncultured Elusimicrobiales bacterium | reverse complement strand
CGGTGGTGATTTCCGTTTTTACGGCGCTTATCGGCACGAATATTTTTCAAATGCTGTCCTCTAACCCGGAAGTGGTAAAAATCGGCGCGGCGGTACTGTATGTGGATATTGTGCTTGAAATCGGCCGCGCGGTAAACATTACGTCTGTGGACTCCTTAATTGCGGCGGGGGACGTTTTTTATCCGTTTATCACCGGGATTATTGTGATGTGGGGCGTTGCCACGCTGTGCGCTTATTTGTTGGGCGTTTGGTGGGGGTGGGGACTGACGGGTATTTGGCTAGCCATGGCCCTGGACGAAAATATCCGCGCCGTTATTTTTGAGCGCCGTTGGAAAAGCCGCAAGTGGCAAACCAAGGCTTTTGCCCGCCGCGGCCTGTAATTTGGTAAAATATAAGTATGAACGAACTTTATAAAGAATATGATGTTCCGCAGGATTTGCAATTCAAAACGGCTGATATTATCCGCATGGGCGGGTTGATTTGTTCGGCCGGGTTGAGCACCAAATACTTTGCGGACGTCTTTTCCGCCCCCAATAAAATCACCAAAGCAACGGTGGAGTTAAGCTTTTCCGTGGCGGATAAAGAAATCCTGGTGCGCGGACGGGTTTTTGGCACGCGTGAAGTGCAATGTGCCCGCTGTTTGAAGATGAGCGCGCAGGAGTTTTCAGAAGAATTTATAGAAACATATAGCACCAAGACAGAAATAATTGATATAATATCATTGGTGCAGCAAACGCTGGCTTTAACGGAAGAAATACGTTTTCTCTGCAAGCCTGGCTGCAAGGGCCTGTGCCCTATGTGCGGGCAGGACTTGAATACCGCCCCGTGCGGTTGCAAGCCGGAGTGTTTGTCGCCTTTTGCCAAGTTAAAAGGTAAATTTAAGTAAGATTGATTTTTATTAGACGTATACAGGAGTAATTAACAATGCCGAATCCGAAGAAAAAACATACCCGCTCCCGCCGGGACTTGAGAAGATCTCATAATTCCGTTATTGAAGTGGCCCAGTTGGTGGAATGCCCGAACTGCAAATCCGCCCGCTTGCCGCATAACGTGTGCCCGAAATGCGGTTTTTACAAAGACCGGGTAGTCGTGGCTCCCAAAGCGGCCAAGACTGAAGACCAAGAAGCCAAATAACAACTTGTATGAAAATAGCCCTGGACGCCTTAGGCGGAGATTTCGGTGCTAAACCCAATGTGTTGGGCGCGTTAAAAGCAGCCAAGGACCTCAATATCCATGTGATATTGGTGGGGGACGAAGCTGTCATTAAACAAGAGCTGCAAGCGCAAGGCTATACGGCTTTGCCGCAGAATATCTCTGTTGTGCACGCGCCTGATACCATAGATATGGGGGCAGAACCTGCTAAAGAATGCCGTAATAAAAAAGGTGCCAGCATTGTAGTATGTGCCGATTTGGTGCATAAAGGCGAGGCTGACGCTTTTGTATCCGCAGGGCATTCCGGGGCGGCCATGGTGGCTTCCCTTTTCCGCATGGGGCGTATCAAGGGCGTTGTGCGCCCGGCTATTGCTACCCCTATGCCTACCTATAAAGGCGTCAGCCTGCTGTTGGACGGCGGCGCCAATGCAGATTGCAAACCGTTGCATTTGCTGCAATTTGCGGTCATGGGTTCGGCTTATATGGAAAAGGTGTTTGATTTGAAAAACCCCTCCGTTCGTGTTCTTTCCATTGGGGAAGAAGAAACGAAGGGGAATTTTTTAGTGAAACACACTATTCCGCATATGCGCGAAATCGGCGTGAATTTCCAGGGAACCTTGGAAGGGCGCGACGTAAACACCGGCGATACGGACGTAATTGTTTGCGACGGGTTCGTAGGCAATATCGTGCTGAAAATGGCCGAAGGTCTTTCCAAAACCATTATCAATATGATTAAGCGGGAAGTTAAAAAACGCCCGCTTGCCATATTGGGGGCGTTGCTTGCCAAAGGGGCATTCAGCGCCGTTAAAAAGCATACCAACCCGGACCAATACGGCGGGGCTCCGCTGGTGGGGGTCAACGGGGTGGCTATTATTTCGCACGGTAAATCCAACGACGTGGCCATTTTTAACGCCTTAAAAACGGCCAAACGGTTGGTGGAAAAGAACTTTGTGGGCGATATTGCCGCCCGCGTGGCCGCCTTAAAAGATACCTTCTGCGCCATTGAAGCAGAAATGCAGGAGGAGGAAAAATAATGGATTTTAAGGGTAAAAATGTAATTGTCACCGGGGCAACGCGCGGTATCGGCCGTGCGATTGCGGAAGCGTTTGCCAAACAAGGGGCCAATTTGGCCGTGTGCGGCACGCACGAAGATGCCGTTAAGCAAACGGTGGCAGCGTTGGCCCAAACCTACGGTGTAAAAGTAATCGGCCGGGCGGTAAATATTGCCCGGGCCCAGGAATGCACCGCATTGGTGGAAGAAACCGTAAAAGAGTTGGGCGGCGTGGATGTGCTAGTCAATAACGCGGGCATCACCAAAGATAATTTGGCCGTGCGCATGAGCGAAGAAGACTGGGACGCCGTAATTAATGTAAACTTGACGGGTACTTTTAATATGAGCAAAGCCGCGTTGAAAGTCATGTTCAAAAAACGCGCGGGCAATATTGTAAACATTTCTTCCGTTGTGGGGGAAATGGGCAACCCCGGCCAAGTAAATTATGTAGCCAGTAAGGCGGGGGTTATCGGTATGACCAAGACCCTCGCCAAAGAATTCGGCTCCCGCCATATCCGCGTAAATGCGGTGGCGCCGGGTTTTGTGCGTACCGCTATGACGGACGCGCTAACGCCGGAAGTAAAAGAAAAAGCGCTTGAAAATGTGGCGCTTAAAAGATTTGCAGAAGCAGAAGACATTGCCAAAGCTGTTTTGTTTTTGGCAAGCGAAGATGCCTCTTATATTACGGGGCATATTCTATCCGTCAATGGCGGATTGTATATGTAGTTTAACATAAGGGGATACCCTTTTTAATAAAATCGGAGGACAAAATGTCTGAAAATATCGCAGAAGAAGTAAAAAATATTATTATTGAACAATTGGGTGTGGATGCTGAACTAGTGAAACCGGAAGCCCAGTTCGTAAACGATTTGGGTGCCGATTCTCTGGATACGGTTGAACTCATCATGGCTTTGGAAGAAAAATTTGAAGTTGAAATTCCTGATGAAAAAGCCGAAAAAATCAAAACCGTCGGCGAAGCTATTGAATACATTGAAGCCAACGTCAAGAAATAACCGTGTATACCGATATTGAAAATATAATCGGGTATTGTTTCAAAGATAAAGAGGTTTTACGGGAAGCACTCACTCATAAGTCCTACGCCGGGGAGCACCGCAGCGTTAAGCATAACGAACGGTTGGAATTCCTGGGGGACAGCATTTTGGGCGCCATTGTTGCGGATTATATC
>CAKUDJ010000130.1 GCA_934644855.1 uncultured Elusimicrobiales bacterium | reverse complement strand
AATCCCATTCCAAACCCAACGGCTGGCCGTGGAACCTGTAGAGAAAAAGACCCAACAAGCCACACCGGATACCCCAGCGACGGCCCCCCTGTCCGTTGCCTTGCCTGCCGAACAACCTGATGCAACGGACGTGCCGGAAGATTTATCCAAATATCAAAATAAATGCTTAACCGTAGCGTTTATTGATATTGACGAAGCATTTAGCAAACACCCGCGCACGGTAGCCGTCAAAGAACAAATCCGGCTGAAAATTTTAGCCAAAGAGCAAGAGGTGCAGAGCGCGCGCCAGATTATAGATACACTTACGCTGGAAAACTCCCGCCTGGCGGAGCGCCTCAACCAGTTAAAACCGTTTTATGAGCGCATTGTGGTTGCCCCGCAGGAATTGGCCCCCCGTATTAAAGAAGAGGCGGACTCTTTAACCTTGGAAAACTTACTCAACCGCCTGTTATTTTCCGGGGCGGAGCTGATTACCGCCTCGCCGTTAAGCACCCCGCAGGAGTTGGACGATATTTCCGCCCGTATAGCGGCAAACCAAAAAATCATTGCAGAGCGCGGCTTTTTTATTGATAATTATAAGTATGCCACGCGCGAAGAAATTTTGAAACTGGAAGAAAAAGAAGTAAAAGCCATTTTGACAGATATTTACACCGAAATAAAATCGTTCGCCAAAAAAAGAAACATCGGCGCCGTGGTGCGCAAAGACGAGATTTTATACGGAGAAAAGCCGGTAAACGTGACAAAAGATTTTGTAAACCGGCTGAAAAAATCCAAAAAGTACCGCAAAAAATAACGCGGCCGAGAGGGACTATGAACTTAACATTAAAAGATGCCGCCCGTATCGCCCAGTGCGAACTGGCCGGAGATGAAAACCTTGTCCTGCACGAATTGTGCGCCTTGGACGACCCAAAGCCGGACGGCCTTTGCTATTTAACCCAGCTGGAAAAGCCGGAAGCCCTGGCGGACTTAAAAGCCGGTTGCGTGATTTTGCCGCTTTCTGCCAAAGGGCAAGAACTGCCCTATAAAGGCGCGGTTTTATATGCCCAAAACCCGGAATGGGCGTTCATCCTTTTATTAAAATACATAGATTCCCAACGCGTTAAATATACGCCGGGGATTCACCCGTCCGCCGTCATCAGCCCCAAAGCCACGTTAGGGGCCAACGTGACGGTAGGCGCCCACAGCGTGGTGGAAGACGGCGCCGTCATTGGCGATAACACCGTCATTTATCCCCAATGCTACATCGGGCAAAATGTAAAAATCGGCAAAAACTGCCTGATTTACCCGCAAGTGGTCATCCGCGAAGACTGCATTTTGAAAGATTTTGTTATTTTGCAAGCCGGCGCTAAAATCGGCTCCGACGGTTTTGGTTTTACCTTCCACGAAGGCCGCCACCAAAAAATCCCGCAAATCGGCAATGTGGTTATAGAGTCGGACGTGGAAATTCAATCCAACACCTGTATAGACCGCGCGAAAATTTCCAGCACCACCATTGGGGCCAACACCAAAATTGATAACCTGGTGCAAATCGGCCACAACGTGCATGTGGGGATGAGCAGTATTATGTGCGCGCAAGTGGGCGTAGCCGGCACTACCGAAATTGGCAACGGCGTTATTTTAGCCGGGCAGGTGGGGTTAGCCGGGCACATGAAAATCGGCGACCGCGTACAAGTAGGCGCCCAATCCGGCGTTGTCGGCAGTATTCCGGCCGGGCAAACCTACTTCGGCTATCCGGCCATGCCGCAAAAAGAAGCGTTCCGCCAGGTAGCTATTCTGCGCAAACTGCCGGAAATGTATACGGAATTCAAAAAACTTAAAAAACAAATGGACGAAGCCAAAAAACTGTCTTGGTTCGGCAAACTTAAAAAATGGATGGGCCAATAATTTATGAGAAAAACCCTTCAAAAACCCGCTGTTGTGCAGGGGATTGGTTTACACACGGGAGTTCCCTCCGTGCTGACGTTCAAACCGGCCGATAACGGCATTTCTTTCTTACGCACCGATATTCCCGGTGCCCAACCGATAGCCGCCCTGGCCGCTAATGTCAGCTCCACCCTGCGCGGCACGAACTTGAAAAACGCCACCGCCGAAGTATGGACGGTAGAACACGTTTTATCCGCCCTGCACGCTTTGGGCGTGACGGATGCGTTGGTGGAAATGGACGGCCCGGAACCGCCCGTGACCGACGGCTCCGCCGCCGTGTACGCCAAAGAAATCCTGGCCGCCGGCTTAAAAGAACTGGGCACGGACCGCCCGCAACTGAAAGTAAACCGCAAAATTACTTATTCCAGCGGCAACATTTCTTACAGTGCCGAACCGGCCGACAAGCTGACGTTCTCTTTTGAATACATCCACAAGCACCCCTTGGTGGGCCGCCAAACTTTTACGGTGGATTTCACGCCGGAAGCGTACTTAAAAGAAATCGCCCCGGCACGCACCTTTGGGTTTGAAGAAGAACTGGCGTTCTTAAAACAGCACGGTTTAGCCAAAGGCGGCACGCTGGAAAACGCCGTCATTATCGGCAAAGATAAATACATTAATGAACGCCGCTTCCCGGATGAATTAGTGCGCCATAAACTGTTGGATATGATAGGGGATTTAAGCCTGACCGGGCGTGACTTGCCCCCCTTAAAAATTACTTGTTCCTGCGGCGGGCACAAACACAATGTGATATTTGCTAAACTGTTATTAGACAATTCGGAGGACAAATGAGCGAAAGACGTGAAACGCTTAAAAACTACTTGACCCTTCCCGTTATTAAAACGTTGGACAAGCAAGCTATTGAACACAACATTCCCCACCGGGACCCCTTCCTGTTGGTGGATGAAGTGCGTGTGTTGGAAGAAAAAAAGAAATATGTTGGAGTTAGACGCGTCCGTGCGGACGAATACTATTTTAAGGGCCATTTTCCGCAAAAGCCCATTATGCCGGGGGTACTGGTAGTAGAAAGTATTTCCCAGGCGTTTGGTGGCGCCATTATGGGTTATATCACCCAGGGCGGCGGCGGATTGCCCTTATTTTTAAGCATTGATGAAGCCAAGTTCCGCGGGATGGTTGTGCCCGGTGATTTATTGGAAATGCCCATAGAAATCATCCGCTTTGGCAAAATTTCAAAAATTTACGCGGAAGCTTATGTAAACGGCAAGCTCTGCACGCAAGCCAGCCTGACATTCATTTTAGGAGAAACCCCCCATGCCTAACATTCACCCCACTGCTATTATTGACCCCTCGGCCAAAATAGACCCCTCTACCCACATTGGCCCGTATTCCATTATTGGCGCCAATGTAGTAATCGGTAAAGAAAACCAAATCGGCCCGTACTGTGTGATAGAAAACACCACCATGGGTGACAAAAACCGCATTATTGCCAGCGCCTTTATCGGCGTGGCCCCGCAG
>CAKUDJ010000129.1 GCA_934644855.1 uncultured Elusimicrobiales bacterium | reverse complement strand
TCTTTGGCGGGCTGGGCTGTCCAACTGCGTATAGACCCTTCCAATAACGACCCGATGAAATTTACCAGGCTCATCACCCGGGTATATTCCATGTGTTTGGGGCCGATAATGCCCAACATCCCCACCGTTTTATCCCCTATTTTATAGGCGGATGAAACGATACTCAGGTTTTTAAGTTCCGTAAGTTCGTTTTCACTACCGATACTTACATTTACTTTTTGGTTGGATTTCTGCAAATCGGTCATCTTCTCGTTTAATAAAGAGGAAAACTTTTCGCGTTCTTCCACCACTTTCATCATTTGTTTCAAATCGTCGTAATCGTCTTCGCTCGTGTTTTCCAACAGGCGGCCCAAACCCTCTACATATAATTCGTGGGCGCTGGCTTGCGGGCGTTCAATATCGTTAAGTACCTGCACGGCCAAATCCGCCACGTCGGCAATTTCCCGGTGGCCGGACTGGATGTAGCGCCACAACACTTGCTGGGCTTGCCCCAAAGGCAGGCCGGAAATTTCTTCGTTAATAAAATGGCTCAAAATTCTCAACCGGGCCGGGCTGAGCACCGTGTTCATACGCACCGGCCAATGCCGCACAATGCCGGATTCCGTCACCAATACAGCCAACAGCGCACCCGGAGCCAACGGGATAAAATCCAAACGCTGCACGCATTGGTCTTTTACATTAGAGGTATACACAAACCCCGCCGCGCCGGAGAGCATAGCCAACAAGCGCGAAGTTTGCAACATCATATTATCTACTTCGTTGACGCGTTGGTCATACTGGCGCTCTATCTGCTGGCGTTCCTGTGCGGCCATTTTTTGAACGCCGGTCAGATAATCCACATAATAGCGGTAGGCTTTATCCGTAGGAATACGCCCGCCCGAAGTATGCGGCTGATACAAATACCCCTCGTCTTCCAAATCCTTCAAAATGTTGCGTATGGTGGCGCTGGAAACATCCTTGAGCGCGCTGTCCGCCAACATTTGGGAGCCCACCGGGCGGCGGGTTTCCACATACTGTTGTACTACCCAGCGGAGGATTTTTTCTTTGCGTTGTTTGGCAACTTCGGGTTTTAATATTCTCATAAATCTCACCGGGGCCGTGCTTTTATTTTAGCACTCCTTAACCCCAACTGCTAATAGTATAGACAATTATTTTATTTTTGTCAACCCCTATTTTAGAGTGCTAATTTTGGGCCGTTGCTTTATCCCTCTTACAGAATAGAAAATCCCCCCTTACTTCTCAAGCCTGTTTTTGGATTACACCCAAAAAAGATACAATATATTTATGAACTTTTTTATAGATTCGCACGCACATTTGAACGACCCGGCTTTTGATGCAGACCGGGACTCCCTTTTACAGCACACCCTGCCCCAAGCCGGCATTGTGCATAGCATAGAAATCGGATGTTCGCCCGAAGAGTGGCTCCCGGCCTTGCAGTTGGCCTCGGCCTACCCGGCTTTGGTACACGCAGTATTGGGGGTTCACCCGGAATACGCCGTTAAACTGGGCGAAAACGACCTGGCCCGCTTGGCCCAATTACTGCCGGACCCGCGCAATACAGCCGTGGGGGAAAGTGGCCTGGACTACACCTGTTTGGACATCAGCCCCAAAGATTTACAGCAAAAAACCTTTCAGCAAATGTTGGCGTTAGCCAACCAAACCCAACTGCCGCTAGTACTGCACATCCGCCGGCACGAGGAAGATTACGCCGCGTATGAAGATTCTTTTTATGCACTTAAACACAACTGGAAAGGCGCAAGCCGCACCAAACACGCGGGCGTGCTGCATTGCTTTTGCGCCCGGTACGAAGAAGCCAAACGCGCCCTGGATATGGGGCTTTTGTTAGGCATTAACGGATGCTTTACTTATAAAAAGAACGAATACATCCGCGAAGCCGTTAAAAAAGCGGGAGCGGACAAAATTATTTTGGAAACGGACTGCCCGTATTTATCCCCGCAGGGCAAACGCGGCCAACGCAACGACCCGTCCAACATTCCGCTTATCGGCACTTTTGTGGCGGACTACTTAAATATGCCGGCGGAAGCCCTCGCGCAAACGACCGTGCAAAACACAAAAGATTTGTACGGTCTTCCGTAAATTTGTTATAGTGGCTTGTAGAGGTAAATTATGAATAAAAAACCCTTTTTTATTTTACTGCCGGCGCTCCTTTTATTAAGCGGATGTGAAGCGGGCGAAAAAATTGCAACTTTTTGGTTGAAACAATACCAAAAATTAATGGGCACGCCCCTGGGCATGGGGGTAGGGATGGCCGCCGCCCAACACAAAGCCCAGGCCCAAGCCAAAATGGCACAGGCCGGGCTGACCAACGAACACGGAGAACCGCTTTCCAATGCGGATTTTGAACGCCAGTTAGCCAAAGCGCGCGAAGAATTAAAGCAACTGGAAGCCAGCTTAAAAAATGAAGGGTCCGCCCCGCAAGATATAAAGGCTTCGCAAGAAGAGACCGCACGCCCGGCTTATGAACCCCAACAACCGGGTCATATCGCCGCAGAAAATACGGCGCCGCGCACGGCACAAACCCCGGGAGCAAAACGGGCGGTGCGCCGAGCACAACAAATTATGGAAATTTCCATTGAAGACGATACCCCCGCATTAAACGGGCGCGCCCCGTTGGAAGACCAAAAGGCCATGCACCGCAGTATTGATTTTATCAAAAGCACCAACCAACAAGCCGTGACCGACGTGCAACGCCTGATGGGCAATGATGCCCGCAACGAGGTTATTTTGCTGAATACCAATACCGAAAAGAAACTGCAAAATGCCAGCCGCCGGGCCACCTCTTTGCAACAGTTCAACCAACTCCAAAAAGGGATTTTGACCCAATATAAAACGGATTTCCAAAAAATACTCAATAAATACCAAAAAAATATTAAACGCTCGTCCCGTTAATTATGAATAGAGGACATTTACTGGTGGTTTTGATTGGGGCGGCGTTGGTAATGACGCTTACGGCCCAAAACCTGAAAAAACTGGCCCCCTTGTTAGCATCCGCCGCGCCGGACGCACGGGGAACCCTTATGCCCCAAGACCAAGAAATGCTGCGCCAACTGGGCCTGCAAGACACCGGGGCAGACCGGGCCGCCTTTCAAAAAGCGTTGGCGCGCCTTACAAAAGCACGCCCGGCCGCACGCCGCCAGGCAGCCGCGCCCGCGCCGGACGCCCCGCGCCTTGCGGACGAAAACAAAGAGGCAACCCTCTTAAAAAACTGGGTGGAAAGCACATTAGCCCAGGCCCACCAACAAGCCCACACAGCACCCGCCGCCAGGCCTGCCCAAACCGCCCCGGAAGCAAAACCCGTATTAGAAATTTACGAAGAAATCCCCGCCGCCATTACCAACCCGCACTTTACCGCCAGGCAGCTGCGCCGCGCGCGGATGATGC
>CAKUDJ010000128.1 GCA_934644855.1 uncultured Elusimicrobiales bacterium | reverse complement strand
CCGTAGATGTACTCTAAGGCTACGTCTATTCTTTTGTTTTTAGGTAAATCAATACCTGCGACTCTTGCCATATATTCTAAAACTCCTGTAAATTAACCTTGGCGCTGTTTGTGTTTTGCTACTTCGCAAACCACCCGAACCACGCCGTTGCGTTTAATGACTTTGCATTTTTGACATATCTTTTTGACACTGGCTCTGACTTTCATTTATTTCTCCCTATAAGTAATCCGGCCTTTCGTCAAGTCGTAAGGGGAAAGCTCTAATTTCACTTTGTCCCCCGGCAGGATTCTTATATGATGAACTCTCATTTTTCCGGATATGTGGCCAAGAATCGTTTTGCCGCCGGCAATTTCAATTTTGAACATTGCATTAGGCAACGCTTCCAAAACCTTTCCTTCCAGTTCAATTTTATCGCTCATACATCTCCGAGTTCGGATTAAATCAGAATTTCTCCCGTAGGAGCTATTCAAAAGCAGTAAAAATTTCACTGCCGTGAGCGGTGACAGCCACCGTATGTTCAAAGTGCGCGGCATATTTACCGTCACTCGTCACAACCGTCCAACCGTCACTCAGCTGCCTGACTTTATAGGTTCCCGCTGTAATCATGGGCTCAATCGCCAGCACCATGCCTTCTTCCAACACCGGCCCGGTGCCTGTCCGCCCGAAATTCGGGATATTCGGCTCTTCGTGCATATTGCGGCCGATACCGTGCCCGCAATAATCCCGCACGACACCCATGTTATGTAGCTCAGCAAAAGTCTCCACCGCGTGCCCAATATCTCCAAGCCGGGCACCCGGTTTGACAAGCCCAATCGCTTTATACAAAGACTTCCGGGTCACATCCATCAGTCTTTGGGCTTCATCAGAAACTTCTCCTACGCCGAGGGTGATAGCGGCATCAGAACAGAAACCGTCAAGCCGGGCTCCTGTATCTATACTTACAATATCACCACTCTTTAATATTCTATCTTTTTTTGGGATTCCGTGCACAACTTCTTCATTTACAGACGCGCAAATTGAACCCGGAAACCCATAATACCCCAAGAATAACGGGGTCGCCCCGAAGGAGCGTATTGTTTTTTCCGCGGCGGCGTCCAAATCCCAAGTAGAAATACCGGGGCGGACCAATTCGGTCATTTGTTTCAAAACCGCAGCGGTCACTTTGCCCGCCGCACGCATCAAATCCAGTTCATGTTTGCTTTTAACTTCAATCATTTTACCTTCTTGAGGACATTGACTAAATCCTCAAAAACTTTTTCGGGCGTTTGGTTGCCGTTGATTTCCACATATTTGCCGGAATTTTGATAGAACGTCTTTACCGGCAGCGTGTCGTGGTGGTATACTTCCAGGCGGTGTTTGGCCCGTTCGGCGGTATCATCCGCGCGCGTATACAATTCTCCGCCGCAAACCGGGCAGACGGCCGCCGGAGCAGCCGGGTCCACGTGCACAATCGCCCCGCATTTTTTGCATTGGCGGCGCGAGGTAATGCGTTTGACCACTTCGCTTTCCGGCAAATCAATCATCACAACGGCGGAAATTTCACGGTGAAAGCGCTTCAGCATAGCGTTTAACGCTTCGGCCTGAGCCACCGTGCGGGGGAACCCGTCAAAAATAATCCCCGCATCCGTAGATTTAACAATGTTTTCCAACATGGAAATCATCAATTCATCCGGCACCAAGTTGCCGGCGTTAATAATACCGGCAATTTTTTTACCCAATTCAGAACCGGAAGCAATTTCGGCCCGGAGTACATCCCCGGTGGAAATATGTTTAAGCTTCAGTTCTTCTTGCAATTTGGCCGACTGCGTGCCTTTCCCGGCACCCGGGCAGCCCATTAAAACGATATTCACAATCCATCCTTCCTTGTCTTTCTGTTCAAATTAGCTTGCGTCCGGCCTTTTTCAAGCCGCACGCAAAATAATTTGCAAAACAACTTTTATAAATACGCAAAAAATTCCGATTTGCTAGGGAATTTTGAGGGTCATTCCGGGCACAAACCCGCCCCGATAAATCCGGAATTTTTAGGGAATTTTGAGGAGATTTCTAGGCGTTCATTCACGAAGCATACTTGTTTGTTATGCGAGCGAATGAACAACAACGAAATCTCCCAAAATTACCAAAAATTATTGGCCGACGTTGAACCAGCGCCCCTTAATCCTTTTGCTGCCTTTCATCAGCGGCTCATAATTGCGGGCCAACAGATGGGCTTGGATTTGGCCGACGGTATCCAAAGCAACACCAACCACGATGAGCAGCGCGGTACCACCGAAGTAGAAATCCACGCCAAATTCCGCACGGAAGAAATCCGGCAGAACGGCCACCAAACAAACAAAGATGGCGCCGCAGAACGTCAAGCGGTTCATGACCCATTCAATGTAGTTTTTGGTCGGTTCGCCAGGGCGAATGCCCGGGATAAAGCCACCCCATTTCTTCATGTTATCCGCCAAATCGGCCGGGTTAATGGTCATAGAATTGTAGAAATAGCAGAAGAAAATGATAAGCGCCGAGAATAACAACATATACCACGCGTTATTGTGGCTCATGTAGTTCATCAGCACTTGGGCCCAATGGGCGTCACGGTTGAAGCTGGCCAGCGTAAGCGGCAAAGAAATGACAGACGAGGCAAAGATTACCGCAATTACACCGCTCTGGTCTATTTTGAGCGGCAAATAGCTGGTCTGCCCGCCATACATTTTGTTGCCCACCTGGCGTTTGGCGTATTGTACCGGGATTTGGCGTTGGGCCGTTTCCAACCACACCACCAAAGCCGTAATTACCACCGCAGCGGCAAAAATTACAAGCGCCATAAAGAAATCCATTTCGTCCGTTTTTACGCGGTTCACAATTTCCATTACCGCACTGGGCAAGCGGTCCACGATACCCGCAAAAATAATGAGCGAAATACCGTTCCCGACGCCTTTTTCGGTAATTTGTTCCCCCAGCCACATCACAAACATCGTGCCTGCGGCTAACGTAAGAACTGTGGTAATAAAGAACCACGCCGAGGGGTTGACCACGGCCGACATACCGCCCGCGCCTTCCACCTTGGTAATAGCAAAGGTCATCATCGCCCCTTGCAGGACGGCTAAGAACAAAGCAAAAATACGGGTGATTTGGTTTTCTTTTCTTCTGCCGCTCTCGCCTTCTTTATGCATACGGTCCAATGCCGGGAAGATATGCGCCCCGCGCACGAGCCCCATGATAATGGACGCGTTGATGTACGGCATAATACCTAACGCTAAAATGGAGAATTTGCCCAAAGCCCCACCCGAAAAGATATTCATAAAGCCTAAAATACCGTTTTCGTGCTGGGCAAACATCTGGCGCAAAACTTCCGCATTAATGCCGGGTATCGGGATTGCAGCCGCAATCCGGAAAACAGCCAACGCCCCTATCAAGAAGAGAAGTCTCTTCTTGAG
>CAKUDJ010000127.1 GCA_934644855.1 uncultured Elusimicrobiales bacterium | reverse complement strand
GGGCAAACACGGTTTATTTTGCCGGGTTTGTGGCCTCGGTAGTGATGTTCTTTTTTGTACAGGCGTTCAAAATTCCGTCTGCTTCTATGGAAAATACCCTGCTGATTGGGGACCATTTATTTGTAAACAAAGCGGTGTATGGCTTTAGAATTCCTTTTACTAAAAAACACCTTGCCCCTTTTCAGCCTATTAAACGGGAAGATATTGTCATTTTTACCTTTCCGGCTGCCCATAAAGAGCAAATTAACTGTGGCGGTTTGCAGTACGGGAAAGATTTTGTAAAGCGCGTAATTGGTATGCCGGGGGATAAGGTGGAACTCCGCCAAGGGCGCGTGTGGCTCAACGGTAAAGAATTGCCCCAACAACCCTATGAACGCTATGAAGACCTGGAGCGCGTGCCCAAAGAGGAAGAATATGATATGGAAGTCTACCAGGCTTTATGGCAAACCCACCGTTTGGATAATGAACTGGGTATGGAACTGCGGGATAATTTTGGCCCGGTAATCGTGCCCGAAAACACCTATTTTGTAATGGGGGATAACCGCGACAATTCCTGTGATTCGCGCTTTTGGGGCCCGGTTCCGCGGGAAAACATTAAAGGGAAAGCCTGGTTTATCCATTGGCCGGTGTCCCGCTGGCGCATTATTAAATAAGTTTTAATGGTATAGTTTTCACGTGAAAACAGCCCGGAAATGGTGTTTCCACGTGAAAACTTTTTATTTATACGCATTGATTTGTATTTATTTTTATGGTTTAATATACATAATGTACGGAGGATTTCATGGGAGAAATAGTTTGTATTGCCAACCAAAAAGGCGGCGTGGGTAAAACCACAACGTCTATTAATTTGGCGTATGCCTTGGCTATGCTCGGGCAAAATGTATTGTTGGTGGATTTTGACCCGCAGGGCAATGCCGGGTCCGGCCTTGGGGTAATGTTAAAAGACGGGGAAAAATCCGTCTATCATCTGCTTACTAAAACGGCCACGTTTCAAGATGTGGTCCGGCAGACTTCTAACGAATTGTTGGATGTTTTACCGGCTTGCAAAAACTTGGCCGGGGCGGAAGTAGAGTTGGTAAACGTACGCGGGCGGGAAAATATGTTGGCGGAAGCCTTAAACCCGCTGCGCAAAATGTATAACTTTATTTTAATAGACTGCCCGCCCTCTTTGGGGTTATTAACCTTAAATGCGTTAATGGCGGCGGATTCCGTCATTACGCCCGTCCAATGCGAATATTACGCCATGGAAGGTTTGGCTCATTTTATGAATACCATTAGCAAAATCAAACAATTCTTAAACCCGCGTTTGAAACTGGACGGCGGTATTTTAACCATGTTTGATGCGCGTATGAACCTTTCTAAACAGGTATTTCAGGAAGTCAGCCAATTTTTTGGGGATAAAGTATATAAAACGCCCATTCCGCGCAACATCCGCCTGGCCGAAGCCCCCAGTTTCGGGCAATCTATTTTTGATTATGACCCGGTCTGCCGCGGTGCCGCCTCGTATGTGGATTTAGCCGCGGAATTTTTAACCCGGCGCGGGGCAGATGTGTCCGGCTATAAAGAAGCCTTAATGGCAGGTCCGTCTGCCTGTAATTATGATTTTGGAGGATAATAAATGTCCAGACAAGCTTTAGGAAAAGGTCTTGGCGCCTTGTTGCAACAAACCCGTGAAATGGTGGAAAACCCCGCTCCGTTAGCCGGTGGGGAAAACACCGTAGCCAAAATTGCCGTATCTAAAATTGTACCCAACCGCTTTCAGCCGCGCCGCGTATTTAATGATGAAAAACTGGCCGAACT
The DNA here is from genome assembly GCA_934644855.1 of uncultured Elusimicrobiales bacterium. GTDB lineage: Bacteria > Elusimicrobiota > Elusimicrobia > Elusimicrobiales > Elusimicrobiaceae > Avelusimicrobium. The sequence continues at coordinate 1,621 of CAKUDJ010000127.1, read as the reverse complement.
GGCCCAATCTATTAAGGAACACGGCCTTACCCAACCGATTGTGGTAGTGTATGATGCGGGATTAGATAAGTATGAAATTGTGGTGGGGGAACGGCGTTTCCGTGCCAGCCAGTTGGCGGGCCTGACGGAAATTGAAGCCATTATCCACAAACATTTGGACGATAAACAAATGTGTGCGCTAGCGTTGATTGAAAACATCCAACGCGAGGACTTAAACCCCATAGAAACCGCTTTGGGCTACAAAAGTTTAATGAATAAGTTTGAAGTGACCCAAACGGATTTGGCCTCTTACTGCGGTAAATCCAAAGCGGCGGTTTCCAATGCGCTGCGGTTATTGGAATTGCCGGCGGAAATCCAACAAGCGTTGCAAGACGGCACCATTACCGAAGGCCACGGAAAAGCCTTATTAATGGTGGCGGACCCGGCCAAACAGGCGGTTTTGTTTGCCCGCTTGCAAAAAAATAAACTCTCCGTCCGCCAGGCGGAAGATGCCGCCCGCGCCCTGATGGCTCCGGCCGGAAAGCCCGTTAAAGCCGCCAAGCCGGTGGAAGTAGTTTCTTTTGAAAACGAACTCCAAACCGCTTTGGGCACTAAAGTTGAAATCAAATGCGGTAAAAATGTAAAAAAAGGCACGTTGGTTATTCATTATCATTCTTTGGATGAACTGGATATTATCGCCGCGCGCTTAAAAAAATAAAAAGGCCTTAAAATTCCTTTTTTGGCACTACCCGGAGTATTTGCTCCGGGTTTTTTATTTGTTTCGGGCAGAAAACCCTTCAAAAAGCCGTATTTTAAGCAAAACCAATGCAAATTTGTGTTTTTATTCGGTTTTCCGGTGCTTTTATGTAAAAAATAAAATCATTAAAAACAAGGGCGGTTTTGAAAGAAAAGCGTTTTCTCCGACGAGGATTTTTTGACTTTGCGGCTTACCGGGGCCGTTTTTTGCACGATATGGTGCGCGAAGGCCTTTTATCCGCCCAAAAGTTAGGCTGCCTAATTTTTTTAGGGAAAGGGGAGCCACCTGTTTTTGCAGCCAAAAAATTTTGATATACTTTTGGTATGAAAGAAACAAAACTTACTTTTTGTCAAAGCTGCGGGCTGCCGCTGGTGGATGCGGGCGCGTTGGGAACGAACGAAGACGGCTCCCCTAACCCGGAATATTGCATCTATTGTTATAAAAACGGAGATTTCACGGCCGATTTAACCATGGAAGAAATGATAGCTACTTGCGTACCTTTTATGTTGCAGGCGCACCCGGAGCTGACCGCGCGGGAAGCGCACGATATGATGCGTAATGTGTTGCCGTGCCTCAAGCGGTGGCGCAAACAATAAATATAGGCTGAACAAAAAAAACCCGCCGGGCAGGCGGGTTTTGGTTTATAAGGTGGCGTCTTCTTCGTAAAAATCACGTACGGTGCCGCAAACGCGCTCCACTTGCTCCGGGGTAATATCCGGGAACATGGGCAGTAAAAGCGTTTCTTTTTGCGCGTGGCGGGCGCAGGGTAAAGTTTCCGGGATGGAAAACCCGGCAAACGCCAAGGCGGCCTCTATGCCGTGCTCCGCCAAAAAAGCCGCTAATTCTTCCGCGCGTTCCGTGCGCAAGGCATACGCGGTATAAGTG
>CAKUDJ010000126.1 GCA_934644855.1 uncultured Elusimicrobiales bacterium | reverse complement strand
CGGGTAAAGCGCGCGCCGAATACGCCGCCAAATACCTGCCGGACGATTACTGCCGTATTACGCTTTACGACGGCCGCACCGGCGAACCGTTTGAAGAAAAAGTGACTATCGGCTACAAATATATGTTGAAGCTGATTCACTTGGTGGAAGACAAGGTTCACGCCCGTTCCACCGGTCCTTACAGCTTAATTACGCGCCAGCCCTTGGGCGGTAAAGCCCAGTTCGGCGGCCAGCGCTTCGGCGAAATGGAAGTGTGGGCCATTGAAGGTTATGGCGCAACGTATACGCTGCAAGAATTCCTGACGGTTAAGTCCGACGATTTTGTGGGCCGCACCAAAATGTACGAATCTATCGTAAAAGGCGAAGCCCCTGCCCAACCCGGTGTGCCGGAATCCTTTAAGGTATTGATTAAAGAATTGCAGGCACTTGGTTTAAGCGTGGACTTGCTGAAGAAAGTGGAAGAAGAAGGCGCGGACGGCGCGCCTTCCGCCTCCGAAAAATTGGTTGAGGCCAAAGACGCCGATGTTGAGGCGGGAATTGTGACGAAATAGCGTTCGGAGCTTTTGAAAATGCAAACGAAAAAAGTGAAAAAACTTAGCGAATTAAATTTCTTTGATTTTGATGCCATCAAATTGGGCATCGCCAGCCCGGAACAGATATTGTCCTGGTCTTACGGTGAAGTGAAAAAACCGGAAACCATCAACTACCGCACGCTCAAGCCGGAGCGCGACGGTCTGTTCTGCGAACGCATCTTCGGGCCGACCAAAGACTACGAATGCGCCTGCGGCAAATACCGTTGGGTAAAATTCAAAGGGATTCAGTGCGACCGCTGCGGTGTGGAAATTACCGAAGCGAAAGTGCGCCGCGAACGCATGGGCCATATTGAACTGGCCGTGCCGGTGGCCCACGTTTGGTTCTTGCGCAAAAACCCGTCCCGCATTGGTATTATTTTGGATATGCGCACCAGCGATTTGGAACGCGTGGTGTACTATGCCGCTTATGTGGTGATTGAAGACTGCATAGACAGCGTGACCGGGCGCACGGATTTCAAAAAAGGAACCCTGCTTTCCGACGGTCAAGTGCGCGAAGCCCGCAAGAAACACGGTGCCCGCTTGAAAGTGGACATCGGGGCTCCGGCTATCCAAAAATTATTGCAAGGGATTGATTTTGATAAAGAAATTCCGGCCCTGCACGAACAGTTGAAAAACACGCAGAGCGAACTGGAACGCACCAAACTCATCCGCCGTATTAAAACGATGGAAGAGTTCAAGGAAAGCGGCAACCGCCCCGAATGGATGATTATGAGCGTACTGCCGGTGATTCCGCCGGATTTGCGCCCGCTCGTTCCGCTTGACGGCGGCCGTTTTGCAGCTTCTGACTTGAACGACTTGTACCGCCGCATTATCAACCGCAACAACCGCTTGAAACATATTGAATCCTTGCGCGCGCCGGAAGTAATGATTTATAACGAAAAACGCCTCCTGCAAGAAGCGGTGGACGCATTGATTGAAAACGGCGCCCGCGGTAAAGTTTCTATCGGGCCCGGCGGCAGACCGCTGAAATCTTTGTCCGACAGCATTAAAGGGAAACACGGCCGTTTCCGCCAGAACTTGTTGGGTAAACGCGTGGACTATTCCGGCCGCTCCGTTATTGTGGTAGGCCCGAACTTGAAATTGCACCAGTGCGGTTTGCCGAAACTGATGGCGTTGGAACTTTTCAAACCGTTTATCATTGGCGAATTGATGAAGAAAGAAGGCGTCACCTTGAAATCCGCCAAAAAGATGTTGGAGCGCGTCCGCCCGGAAATTTGGGATATTTTGGAAAAAGTGACCAAAAATCACCCGGTCCTTTTGAACCGCGCCCCCACCTTGCACCGCTTGGGTATCCAGGCGTTTGAACCGGTACTGATTGAAGGTAAAGCCATTCAGCTGCACCCGCTTACCTGTGCCGCTTTCAACGCTGACTTTGACGGTGACCAGATGGCTGTTCACGTGCCGCTTTCTTTGGAAGCCCAAATGGAAGCCCGCGCGCTGATGTTGGCCTCTAACAACATTTTATCTCCCGCGTCCGGCAAGCCGATTGCCACGCCGTCCCACGATATGGTATTGGGTATTAACTTTATTACCACCATTAAGGAAGGCGACATTGGCGAAGGCTCTATCTTCGGCAGCAAAGAAGAAGCCCTTGTGGCGTTGGAATACGGCAAGCTTTCCCTGCACGCTAAAATTAAAGTGCGCGGATTAAACGTAATTGCCGAACCCGGTTTGAAACCGCAGGAAGAAGGTGATGCTTCCAAATGGAAAGATTTTACTTCCGTGGGCCGCATTATTTTCAACCAAGTAATGCCCGAAGGCTGGGACTACATCAACAAGACCGTGGACAAAAAAGTCTTGGCCGCGTTGGTGGACGAATGCTATAAGAGCAAAAAATACGGCCGCTATGCCGCCGTGCAGCTTTTGGATAACATTATGAAGATGGGCTACCACTATGCTACGCTGTCCGGCTTGTCTATTTCCGTGGCGGATATGACGATTCCGTCTGCCAAACAGAAATACATTACGGACGCCAAAAAGCAAGTGGCCCAAATCCAAGCCCAGGCGGACGCCGGTATCATTACCGAAGGCGAACGCTATAACAAAGTGATTGATATTTGGACCCGCGTGACGGATGACGTGGGCAGCGAACTCTTCAAAGAAATGAAAAAATTTGAAGATTCCAAATATGACCCCACCAATAAGGAACACAGCGGCCAACGCTTTAACTCCGTCTACATGATGGCTGATTCCGGCGCCCGCGGTTCCCGCCAGCAGGTCCGCCAGTTGGCCGGTATGCGCGGTTTGATGGCTAAACCGCAGAAGAAACTGACCGGCGGCCAGGGTGAAATTATTGAAAACCCGATTACCGCTAACTTCCGTGAAGGGCTGTCCGTGTTGGAATACTTTATTTCCACGCACGGGGGTCGTAAAGGTCTTTCCGATACGGCTTTGAAAACGGCCGACGCCGGTTATTTAACCCGCCGTTTGGTGGACGTAGCCCACAACGTAGTTATTACGGAAGAAGACTGCGGCACCCACAACGGGATTGTGGTTAAATCCCTGATGAGCGGCGAAGATATGGTGGAACCGATTGAAGAACGTATTTTGGGCCGCACCAGCTTGGAAGACGTGGTGGTCAAAACCAAAGACGGTAAAGATTTAACCATCATCAAAGAAGGCGATTTGATTACGCTGGAACAGAGCAAACTGGTCAAACAATATGGGGTGGAATCCGTACGCATCCGCTCCGTGCTGACCTGCGAAGCGCCGTTCGGCGTGTGCGCCCGCTGCTATGGTTTGTCCTTGGCTACCGCAACCAGAAGCAACCCCGGTGATTCCGTGGGTATTATTGCGGCCCAGTCCATCGGCGAACCGGGTACCCAGCTTACGC
>CAKUDJ010000125.1 GCA_934644855.1 uncultured Elusimicrobiales bacterium | reverse complement strand
ACGGCCAGCGCTTGGTGGGTGAACCGGCCCGCCGCCAGGCTATTGCAAACCCGGAAGGCACCGTCACCGCGTTCAAACGCCGCATGGGGGAAAACTTCAAATTTAACTTGCGCGGGCAGGAATTTACCCCGCAACAGCTTTCCGCCTTTGTGTTGCAGAAAGTTAAAAAAGATGCCGAAGCCTTTTTGGGCGAACCGGTAGAAAAAGCGGTCATCACCGTACCTGCTTATTTTAACGATAACCAACGCCAGGCCACCAAAGACGCCGGCCGTATTGCCGGGTTGGATGTGGTCCGCTTGGTAAACGAACCGACGGCTGCCGCTTTGGCTTTTGGTATTGATAAAGCCGGCAAAGAACAAAAAATCTTGGTGTTTGACTTGGGCGGCGGTACCCTGGATGTGACCATTATGGAAATGGGTAAAGAAGGCACCTTTGATGTGTTGGCCACCTCCGGCGATACCAAACTGGGCGGTACGGATATGGATAACGCCATCATCGCGTGGATGACGGACGAATTCCGCAAACAGGAAGGGATTGATTTGAGCAAAGACGTGCAAGCCCAACAACGCTTGAAAGACGCGGCCGAAAAAGCCAAAATTGAACTTTCTACCACCATGGAAACGGACATCAGCTTGCCTTATATTACGGCGGATGCCACGGGCCCGAAACACTTGGCGCTTACGCTCTCCCGCGCTAAACTGGAAAGCCTGGTGGGCGACATTGTAAAACGCTGCGGCAAATCCATTGACCAGGCGCTTTCTGATGCCAGCCTGTCTGCCAACCAAATTGACCGCATTATTTTGGTGGGTGGCCCGACCCGTATGCCGATTGTGCAGAAATATGTGGAAGACCATGTGGGTAAGAAAATTGAACGCGGTATTGACCCGATGGAATGTGTGGCAATCGGTGCCTCCGTACAAGCCGGTATTTTGACCGGGGAAGTAAAAGACGTACTGCTTTTGGACGTGACGCCGCTTTCCTTAGGTTTGGAAACGCTGGGCGGTGTATGCACGCGCCTCATTGAACGCAACACGACTATCCCTGTGCGCAAAACGCAGGTATTCTCTACCGCGTCGGACAACCAGCCGGCCGTCACCATCAACGTCTTACAGGGTGAACGCCCCATGGCTAAAGACAACGTGCCGCTGGGCAAGTTTGACTTGGACGGTATTGCTCCTGCTCCGCGCGGAGTACCGCAAATTGAGGTCACCTTTGATATTGACGCGAACGGTATTTTGAACGTCTCCGCCAAAGATTTGGGAACCCAAAAGGAACAGCACATTACCATCAGCTCCCCGAACAAATTGAGTGATGCGGAAGTTGAAAAATTTGTCAAAGATGCGGAAAAATTCGCCGAAGAAGACAAAAAGCATAAAGAAGTAATTGAAGCTAAAAACCAGGGCGACAGCGTGCTCTATCAAACCGAAAAAGCCCTGAAAGACTACGGCGATAAAGTATCCCAAGAAGACCGCTTGGCCATTGACCGCGCCTTGAACGACTTGCGCGATGCGTTAAAGACCGAAGACGCCGCCAAGATGAAAGCCGCTACGGACGCTGCTTTGCAGGCCAGCCAAAAACTGGGCGAAGCCATGTATAAAAACACGCAGGCCAACGCCCAAGCAGGCGCCCAACAGGCGGCCGGTGCCCAACCGGGTGCCAACGCCCAGGCCGGCGCCGCTAACGGCGGGAAGGACGACGTAGTAGAAGCCGAAGTGGTTGACAAATAATCTAGGGTGGTAAATCACATTGCGGGAATCTGTTAAAAGGTTCCCGCAATTTTTTTGTGTGCAAGGGGGAAAATTTCATAAAATATAAGTAAAATACAAGGTTTTTATATTATGCCTACTGCTATGAAAGAAGATTACTATAAAATTTTAGATATTGAACGCACGGCAACGGAAGTGGAAATTAAAGCCGCTTTCCGCCGCCAAGCCATGAAGTTCCACCCGGACCGCAACCCCGGTAATAAAGAAGCCGAAGAACAATTCAAAAAAGTGAACGAGGCTTTTTCCGTCTTGTCGGACCCGCAAAAACGCCAGATGTATGACCAGTACGGTCACGACGGCGTAAACAGCGCGGGCGGTTTCAGCGGGTTTAATGCCGGCGGGTTTGGGGATATTAACGATATTTTCAGCTCTGTATTCGGGGATATGTTCGGCGGCGGTTTTGGCGGCCGCGCGGGCAAACCCCGCGCCCAGCGCGGTGACGACTTAAAAGTGGATGTGGAAGTTTCGTTGGAAGAAGCCTTTATGGGTAAAGAAGAGGATGTTTCTTATACCCGGATGGATTCCTGCTCCGTCTGCCACGGCACCGGCGCGCAAGAAGGCAGTGCGCGCAAAACCTGCCGTTCCTGCGGCGGGCGCGGCACGGTCACTTATTCGCAAGGGTTTATCTCTATGCGGCAAACCTGCCCGGATTGCGGCGGCAAAGGCACGGTGGTTGAAAAACCCTGCACCAAATGCCACGGCAGCGGGGCGGAGCGCGTAAAAGAAACGCTGAAAGTAAAAATTCCGTCCGGCGTGCGCACCGGGGTCACCTTGCGCGTAGCCAACGGGGGCGATATCGGCACCAACGGCGGCGGCTTTGGGGATTTGTATGTGGAAGTGCATGTAAAAGCGCATAAAATCTTCCGCCGCGAAGGGGACGATTTAGTGTTGGATGCCCCCATTACTTACCCGCAAGCGGTATTGGGCGGCACCATTAAAGTACCCACCATTGAGGGGAAAGAAATGGAAGTGCCCATTCCCAAAGGCACGCAGTTCGGCACGGTGTTAAAAGTGCAGGGCAACGGTATGCCGCGTTTGGGCAAAAAAGGCTTTGGGGACTTGTTGGTTCACGTTCAAATTGAAGTGCTTAAAAAGCCCACGGCCCGCCAAAAAGAATTGTTGGAACAGTTGGCGGAAGAAACCGGCGGCAAAAAAAGTTTTTTTAAGGAATTATTTTCTTAAATTTTGTGAGGTCCGCCATGAGCCAGTATTTAGCCGATATTAAAGAAACCGAATTTTTTATTATGGACGAAGAAGCCCACCACGTTTGCACGGTGGCCCGCTGTAAAGAGGGGGAAGAAATTACCGTTTTTAATGGGAAAGGGCTTCAATATACTGGCCGGATAGAGCGGATACAAAAAAACTTTGTGCGCGGCAGTTTATTAAAAAAAGTGCCCCTGCGCCGCCCTGCGGTGGAATTGGAGCTCTTTTTTGCGCCCAATTCCCGCACCGGGTTGGAAGAAGTGTTGGATAAAGGCACCCAGTTAGGGGTGGCGGCGTTCTGCCCGGTTGTCACCGCCCGCACGGAGTACGACGTATTAAAACGGTGGGAAGACAAGTGCCCGCGTTGGCGGCAGATTATGCTTTCCGCCTGCAAACAATGCAACACGCCGCTCTTGCCGGAAATTTATGAGCCGGTGCCGTTTTTGCGCGCGGTGCAGGACAAAATCCCCTCTTTAATT
>CAKUDJ010000124.1 GCA_934644855.1 uncultured Elusimicrobiales bacterium | reverse complement strand
TTCAAAAAAGATTAATAGCTTTCTAACTAAAAAACCACCGTTTCAAGCGGTGGTTTTTAATTTGTATGAATTTCCTTTCCCCTAAACACCGGGGCAAAAAATCTATTTCTTAAAACAAGTTTTGGCCTGTAAAAAAGCTTCTTTAATGCTTAACACCGGGGCCGAAAAAAGCTTACTGATGGCCATTTCGTGATTAGAAACCGCGTGGATAATTTCATCCATTAAAAACCCTTTATTTACTTCGCGCTCAATAGCATCCAGTACGGCGTGCGGGTCCTTGGGGGCTAAAATATTTTCCACCCCGCAATGCAGCATTTTTAAGGCCGCCGCGCCCTCATAGCGCACGCGGGCTTTCCATAACGGAAAGCTGACAATGCACCCTTTGTAATTGAGGCGTTTTTTTAATAATCCGCGCAAAATCTTGTCGGACATCATAGCCTGCGTATCCCCGTCTATATTCGGGAAGGTCATATCGGACGGCATAATGGCATCCGCCCGGCGGAATAAACTTTTATAGGGCATAAATTCCGCATCTTCCATTTGCGCCAGCGTTTTTAATATACCGCTTACGCCCGGAAAATATTTTACGCAGTTTAATGCACCGCCGTTGGAAATCCCGGCCACAAAATCCCCCGCCAGGCGCGTCACACACGGGGCGGAAACACTAAACGCCGGGGAAGAATACCCCAAATCCGCCACCGGGGCCAACAGCCAATCAATCCCAATGCTGCGCGCCATGCAAGCCAACATATTGCCTTTTTTATAGGCACTCTCCGCCGAGGCACACGCCCCCAGTTGGGCATTGGAAGGCAACGCCGGGGCGTCCGTCACTACTTCGCGCAAATCTTCGTCTATATCGGCACAAATTAACAAGTGGTTGTACGGGGACGCCTCACGCATTTGCTGCACAAACGCAGCCGTTTGCTTGGCCGTACCGCCGTACACGCAAAATCCGCCCACGCCCCGGCGCGCAAGCGCGGCGGCTTCGGCCAAATCACTTTGACCGAACCAAAAACCGGGGAACACAATGCGGGCGATTTTCATATTTACTCCAAAACGGACGGGAAGAGGGCGTCTTCGGTGCTTGACGGAGGCACCGCCAAAGAGCCGCCTTCAAAGGTATCCGGCACAATCACCATATCCGGCTTTACTTCCGGCAAAACCGGGGCCTCCAACCATTGTAAAACCAGGGGAATAAAATATTTATCCATCATTTCGTGCGAGGCCAAATCATACGCCGTTAAAAAGGTCACCTTGCCGGGGCCGGTAGTTAAATAAGCCACGTTGCGTATGACGCTGGCTTCCAAAAATGTTTTTTTATCGTCGGCGGCCGCGGCAATCAGCACGGCCCCTTTATACACACGCATGGCGGGAATGGTAAGCACGTCCCGGTTATTAGTCGTGGGGCTGATTAAAGCCAAGGCGGGCACATCCGGCGTAAAACTAACACTTTTAGCCGCCACATTGGCCCCCAGCCCGGCCCCCAACAAAACCGTTTCTGTGACATCCACCCCTTTCTTTTTTAAGAACGCCAATACCGCATCCACATCCCGCGGCATTTTGTTAAATTCGTTATCCAATCCTTCCCGCGCAAAGCGGAAAGCTTCCCCCTGGTTTGTGCTGGCCCCGTGGCCGCGCAAGTCAAACGCTACATAGCCGTATCCGGCCGATTCCAACGCTTTGGCCAGTTTGGCAAAAGCCTCTTTTTGTTTCCCGAGGTCATGCACCAAAACAACCGTTTTATGGTCTTCTTTAGCCGGCTGATACACCGCCGCAAGTTCCCACCCGTCGGGCGTGGACAAGGTGACGGCGTTGCCCGCCAATCCGGCGGAAAATAACGGCAGGGACCCCATGAGTACCAGGGCCCCCGCCCACAAAATACCAAACGCTTTCATTTATCTGTCCAAAACCTCTTCCGGCTTAAACCAAAGCGCGATTTCTTTTTCGGCATCTTCCGGGGAGCCGGAAGCGTGCACACAGTTTTGCATTACATCACCGATAAACCGGCCGAAGCTGCCGCGAATCGTCCACGGGGCGGCTTTTTCCGGGTTCGTGCTGCCGATTTCCTGGCGCACTTTGGCGATGGCGTTTTCGCCCTGGAACACAAACGCATAAATTTTATGGTTGGGCACATTGTTAAATTCACCCATCATATATTGGATTACTTCTTCCAAAAAGGGTTTGCCTTCCAAGTTCTTGTAGTGGGCACGGGCTAATTCTTCCGTTAAAGACACTACTTTGGCCCCGGTCATTTGCAGACCGAGGTGGTCAAGCCGGTCTAAAATAAGACCGCTGATGCGTTTTTCAATAGCATCAGGTTTAATTAACACCAAGGTTCTTTCCATATATCTCATGTAAACATTATACCAATATAAAAGCTTTAGTCAATACGCGCGTACGCTACATATTGCGGCGTATATTGGTATAATGTTTATAACAGGGTGGATTATGAACGACGCAAACAAACCGAAAACGATTCGTTTTGGCATTGTGGGGGCCGGCAAAGCAGGCGCCTTATACGCACGCGCGTTGAGCCAAATTCCGCAAGCCAATTTGATGGCCGTTTGTGACCCGGACCTTTTACAGGCCCAACAATTAGCCTGGCAATTTAACGCCACCCCCTATTCCAAAATACAAGATTTAATCCGCCAGACGGATGCGGTTGTTTTAACCGCGCCCACCGTGCAGCACCATGCCTTGGGGATGTTTTGCCTGCAAAACGGGCTGCACCTGCTTGTGGGAAGTCCCCTGGCCGCCGATATGGACGAAGCGCGCGAGCTCATCCGCACCGCACGCAGTAAAGAACTGGTCCTGCAAGTGGGGCGGGCGGACCGTTTTAATCCGGCCTTGTTGCAAGCCGCGCCGTTTATTAAAAACCCGCAGTTTTTAACTTTTTCCCGCCTGGGGCCGTATGACTCCCGCATGGCCCATTTAAGCGTGGTGTTGGATAAAATGATTCACGATTTGGATTTACTGCTTACGTTGGTGCAAAGCCCGGTTGCGTCCATAGATGCCACCGGGTTAAGTGTATTTTCCAAACAAGATGACGTTGCCAATGTGCGCCTGCGCTTTGAAAACGGGGCGGTAGCGGATTTAACGGCCAGCCGTGTCAGTTTTGAGCGCACCCGCCGGATGCAGGTTTTTCAGCACAACGCGTTTATTCAGGTGGATTTTACCAACGCACGCGTAAAAATTTATAAAAAAGATAAGCCCGCCTTTTCTTCTATGCAAGACATTGAGGTTTTGTATCCGGCGGTGGAAAAACAGCCGGCCGTTCAGGCGGAATTAACCCATTTCATACATTGCATACACACAAGCCGCGCCCCGGCCCCCGGTGGGGAAAGAGGTTTCCAGGCGTTGGACCTGGCCTTAAAAATTACCGAGCGTATGCACCGTTTTGATATTCCTAAAACCACCCGTTTGCACACGCCTAAGCCGTTGCAAATGGTAAGTG
>CAKUDJ010000123.1 GCA_934644855.1 uncultured Elusimicrobiales bacterium | reverse complement strand
AACCGCAACTTGCCTGAAAAACGTAAAAGAACCGGGGCAAGGCCCGGCGTATTGCGCGCTGTTTTAAGCCGCCGCTTGGGGCGGAAATCAGCCAAACAACGCCTATCCGTAAAAATCTTTCCTGCTAAAATTTAGTTTCGGAATTTGCGGTTTTTTGTGCGCTTGCGTACACCGCTCACGGTGTTCGCGAGGTGGCGTACGCGGCACTTACAAGAAAACCGCAACTTGCCTGAAAAACGTAAAAGAACCGGGGCAAGGCCCGGCGTATTGCGCGCTGTTTTAAGCCGCCGCTTTGGGGCTGCGTTCAATATGCGGTAAAACAAGCGGTTCCGGCGCGGCAAACAGGGGGAGGGACAAAACGGCCGTTAAACTAAAAATGAAGGACAGTTTTTTATGAGTTTTTTCCTAAAGGCCCCGCGCAATACCGCGGGGCTTTTGGTGTGTTAGGCGGCGGATAAAATCGCGCCGAGCAAGGCCATAATCGCCCCGCCGAAAAAGACGACCGCTATTACCGGCAATAACACAATGGCAATCGTCAGCCAACTGAATACGGCTACCCAAAAGGCGGTGCTTTTGGCTTCTTGGGTGTGCCCGTCGCGCGCTAAATCCTGCGCGCGCAAAGCCAGTATCAGCGCCGCTAATGCCAGGGCAATCGTAAAAAATCCCGTAAAGCAGGATAGTAATACCGCCACAATGGCTAGCGTAAAATGGGAATTTACGCATTTCCCGCCGGTGGCCGCACAGTAGCAGTCTTCCCGGTTTTTGTTGTTGATTTGGCATTGGGACGGTGTTTCTTTGTCAGACATTTTACCCCCTTGCGGCTTGGTTGCCAAAGGCAGTTTTTGCGTGCCTAGCCAAGCTGCCCCATTATTATATAAAATATAATTTCTAGGAGCGCATAATATATGGAAATAACCAAAAAAGATGTGGAACTTTCCGGCAAATTGGCCAATATGAAAGTGACCGACCGGGAAGCCGATATTTATAAAGAACAATTAGAAGCATTGTTTAAGTGGGTGGCCGAGTTAAAGGCCGTTGATACGGACGGCGTAGAACCCGAGGAATCCTCCCTCGGCGCGCCTATGCGTAAAGATGAGCCGGTGCAAGACCCGGCGTTAGCCCGCACGCTGATTGGTGCTTTTAACGACCAAAAAGACGATTGCGCCAAAGTGAAAAAGGTACTGTAAATGAATATGACCATTTCTAAAATTTTAAGCGATATCCAATCCGGCAAACAAACGGCCGAGGCCGTCACGCGGGCGTGCCTGGCCAAAATTGCCGAGCTGAACCCTGCTATCAATGCGTTAGTGGAAGTGTGGGCCGAGGACGCTTTGAAACAAGCGCAGGCCGTGGACGCCAAAAAGGCCCGCGGGGAAAAACTGGGCGCGCTGGCCGGTGTTCCCGTGGCTATTAAAGATAATATTTTATATAAAGGGCATAAAGCTACTTGCTGTTCCAAAATGTTGGCGGATTATGTGGCCCCGTATAATGCCACCGTGGTAGAACACCTGTTGGCGGCGGATGCGGTTATTATCGGCCGCGCCAATATGGACGAATTTGCCATGGGCAGCAGCAACCAAACCTCTGCTTACGGCCCGGTGCATAACCCGGTGGATACCACCCGCGTTCCGGGCGGAAGCTCCGGCGGCAGCGCCGCGGCGGTGGCTTGCGGTATGGTGCCTGTTGCTTTGGGTACGGATACCGGCGGCTCCGTGCGTCAGCCGGCCTCTTTTTGCGGTGTGGTGGGTATGAAACCCGGCTACGGGCGTATTTCCCGCTATGGCGTAATTGCTTTTGCCTCCAGCGCCGACCAAGTGGGCGTACTGGCTAACAATGTGGACGATTGCGCCACGGTACTGGAAGTAATCTCCGGCAAAGATGTGAACGACTCCACCAGTTTGGAGGCCCCGGTGCCGGATTATAAAGCAACTTTTACGGCGGACTTAAAAGGCGTGCGCGTGGGTCTGCCGAAAGGGTTTTTGGACGGCTTGGCCCCGGTCATTAAAAACCAGGTGGAAGCGGCCGCCAAACAACTGGAAAAGCAGGGCGCAACCTTGGTGGAAATTGAAGTTCCGCACGCCAAATACGCGGCCCCGTGCTATTATATTATTACCAGCGCGGAGGCTTCCTCCAACTTGGGCCGTTATGACGGTATCCGCTACGGATACGCCGCCAAAGAGGCCCACGGCTTAAACGATTACTACGGGCTTTCCCGCGCGCCATTTGGCCTGGAAGTTAAAAAACGCATTATTATCGGCACCTACGCGCTGACGTCCGCCCGCTATGAAGAATGTTTTGTAAAAGCGGTCAAAGTGCGCGAACTGCTCCGCCGTGATTTTAAGAAAGCGTTTGAACAAGTGGACGTTATTTTAACGCCCACCTCTCCCACTACCGCTTTTAAGTTGGGGGAACACAACGAAAACCCGCTCTCTTTGTATTTGGCGGACTTATACACCTGCCAGGGCAATATTGGCGGTTTGGGCGGGATTAGCGTGCCGTTCGGCAAGGACGAAAACGGCCTGCCGATTGGGGTGCAATTTTATGCGCCTATTTTGAAAGAGGATGTAGCCTTAAATGTGGCGCACCATTTAGAGAAGGCGCTATGATTGTTTCCGAATTTTCGTGCGGCGGTGTAATTTTAGACGGGCGTAAGGTGTTGTTGGTTCAAGTTAAAAATATGAAAGGCAAAAAAATTTGGACCTTCCCCAAAGGCCATATTGAGGCCAACGAAACGCCCCGTCAAGCCGCTTTGCGCGAAGTGCTGGAAGAAACCGGCTATAAAGCGGTGATTGTCCGGCCGATGATTCGGGTAAAATATGCGTTTACGTTCCAGGGCAACTATGTTAAAAAAATGGTGCAATGGTATTTGATGAAAAAACTGGGGCGCATTGGCAAGCACGACGCGGCGGAAATTATTTCTATCCGGTGGGTGTCTTTAGCCAAGGCGCGTGAGTTGGTGCAGTATCCCAGCGATATACGGCTAGTGGATATGTTGTTGGCGAGTTTACACATATCGCCCGTAGAGTTGCCCGAAACCGAAGGGGAAGAGTAGATAACGACTGTTGGTAAGTTTAGATTTTAACGCACAAGGGGAAAAATAACATTTTTCCCCTTGTTTGCGTTTGAGGGGCCACATTTTTCCACATTTGGCCGTCTTTTTGATTTAACAACTGGTGGTAAGTGGCGGTTTAATAACGCATACCATTTTCCAAATTTAAGCCCTTTTGTGCCGCCTTTGTGCTTGGAGCCCTTGCAGGGCTCCCGCGCACAAACTAGCGGTGCAAAATCTTCTTAAATTTGAAAAATCATGCTACCAACACTTACTCTTGTACTAGCACGAAACGGCGACGCCAAGGAAGAACGGCACACGGCGGGCGGCATTTGGTAAGCTAGGTTTTTAATGCGCGGGGAACAAAATAACATTTTGTTCTCCGTTCGCATTTTATGTGCATACCATTTTCCAAATTTGAGCCCTTTTGCACCGCCTTTGGGCTT
>CAKUDJ010000122.1 GCA_934644855.1 uncultured Elusimicrobiales bacterium | reverse complement strand
ATACAGGAGCGCATACGCCAAGAGGCCGCCCTCGGTACCTTGTGCGGCCACGGCACGGTGGGCGGCATTTGCCAAGGTGGGATAATTCGTGTCTACATACGGGATTAACTCCCGCTTAAAAAAACGGACCACGCGGGCGGCATCCGCCATTTCTTCCGGCGTTAAATTTACCCCCACCACCAAGGCCTTGTGCGGGGTGACGTCCATAAACGCTTGGGCCAAAGGCGCATTTTTGGGGATTGCCCCCAACACATACACCACCGGGTAATGGCCCGTCAGCGGAACGGCCGGCTCCGGCAAAAAGAAGGTGACCGTCTTACCGGGCAGCGTTTGGGACGGGAAATTAATAAAAGTTTCCCGCCCGGGATTTAACAAAATCAGGGGTTCTGTTTCTTGCGCGGCACCCCAGGCGGGGGCCGTCAAAAGGGTTAGTAAAAAAAGAAGTTTCTTCATACTTAATTATTTTAACAAAAAAAATAACAGGCCTAGATATCTTTTAGGCCCAATGGCCATTGTCCGTGCTTTTATAAAACGCTACATTATATTAGGGAAAGATTTATTTATGGAGCCGTTTTATGCCAAAATCCATTCATTTACATTTTTTACTGGCCTTGGGGCACAAGAAAGTGGTTGTTCTGAAACAACAGGAACGTATTTCTATTTACACGGATAACCACCCTTCCCCCCGCTACCAAAACCGTTTATCTATGGAACGCCTGGCCGAAGCCGTAGGCGCAAAATAAACCTTTATTTTTTTATACGGACCTGCCCCCGCAAACGGCAGGTCCTTTTTCGTCTAATCCTTCCGCGGGAAATGATATAATAAATGCATAGGAGATTGTGTATGAATAAAACCATTTTTACGCTTTTGGCGGCCGCGTTATTTACCGCCCCCGCCTGCGCCCAAGCGCAAAATGCCTTGCCCCTTTTGCAAAAAGGGAACCGCACCTTGCAGGAAAACCAAACGGTTCTTAATTTGTTCCGCACCTCTAAAAACCCGGCAGAAGTTTTTGCCGCCGGAGCCAGTTTGGTGCGTCTGCCTCCGCCCGCCCAACAGGAACCGGGGCTGTTCAATATAGTCTTGCAAAGCCAGGACCCGCTCAAAAAAGTTTTTGCCGCCGTTATTCTAACCGCTATGGGGAATAATTACGAAGAATTTTTGCCCATGTTGGCTGATTCCGCCCAAAGCCAGGATAACGCCCTGAGCGCTTACGCCGCCACCGCGCACACCATCATCTATCCGCAAAACACACAATATGCAGACCACGTGATAAATATGTATATTTACGACGAGGCCTTTGCCCAGCGTGCTATGAATTTAATCTCCGGCGGAGATAAACAAACCTTAAAATACCTCAAACAAGCGGCCCTGTCCCCTCATGTTAAAGTTCGGGCCGCCGCCGTGGAATGGCTGGGCGATTTACAAACCAAAGAAGCCGCCAAATTTTTATTAAAACGCGCTAAAAAAGAATTGGAAAGCGAAGCCTGCTCCGCCTTGGCCTTGGCGCTGGCCAAAAACAACGGATACACCCTGGAAGAAACCTTAAAAAATCTCCGCCAGGATTACGACACCCCCCAAGCCAACACCTATGCGCTGGCCCTCGGGTTTATGACGGGAAACGCCATTAACGGCGTAAAACAAGGCTTGGAAGATAAAAACGCCAACACCCAAATCAACGCCGCCCGCGCGGCCGCTTATATGGCCGGGGTATTGGGCACTCCCCAAGCCGGGGAGTATTCCAATGACCCGGATTTTGATAAAAGCCTGCTTAAAACGCTGGTTCCGCAATTAAGCATTTTATCCAAACGGGGCGGAAATGCCGCTAAAATTTATGCCGATACCGCCCTATACCAAATGAGTAAATTAAACCAATCGCTATGAAAGTAAAAAAATTATCCCCCCTTGCCAAACTCCCCCAACGGGCGCACCCGACGGACTCGGGCGCGGATTTGTTTGCCCTGGAGCGCACGGTGCTGCCGGCGCGCGCCATTACCAAAGTACACACGGGTATTGCCGTAGAACTGCCGGAAAATACCTCCGGCATTATCTGGGGTAAAAGCTCGGTGGAAAGCAAAGGCATTAAAGCCATGGCCGGCCTGGTGGATGCCCCTTACCGGGGAGAATTGATTGTATGTATGTATAACCTAAACGGGCAGGATTTTGTATTTGAAGCCGGGCAAAAGGTAGCCCAACTGGTGGTACTGCCCACCCTCTACCCCGCTTTTGAAGAAGTCAGCGAGCTGACGGACACCTCCCGCGGGGAAGGCGGTTTCGGCAGCACCGGGGTAAAATAACCTCAAAAATCCGTTTTACACGGTAAAAATCCATTGTAAATTTGTTATCATTAATATATGCAAAAAACTATTCAAATCGGCCCTATTAAATTATCTAACCGCCTGCCCCTGGCGTTTATGGCAGGCCCGTGCGTCATTGAAAGCCGGGAACAATACCTGGCTACTGTTAAAAAACTCAAGGCAATTATCGCCAAAACAAAACATCCGTACATTCTAAAAGCTTCTTTTGATAAAGCAAACCGTACCTCCGTGGATGCGTACCGCGGGCCGGGGTTAGCCGCCGGTATGAAAATTTTGCAGGAAGCCAAACGGCTGACGGGGCTGCCGTTAGTAGTGGACGTACACGAGCCCTGGCAGGCCGAAGAAGCCGCCCAAACGGCGGATATTTTGCAAATACCGGCGTTTTTGTGCCGCCAGACGGATTTAGTGTTGGCGTGTGCGGATACCGGCAAAGCCATTAATGTAAAAAAAGGCCAATTTTTAGCCCCGGGAGCCATGGAACAAATCATTAAAAAAATAGAATCCCGCGGCAACAAAAAAATTATTTTAACGGAACGCGGCGCCTGCTTTGGATATGGCGACCTGGTTGTGGATATGCGCTCGTTGGAAATTATGAAAAGCTTTGGCTATCCCGTGGTGTTTGATGCCACGCACTCCGTGCAAAAACTGGGTGCGGCCGGCGCCTGTACCGGCGGAAACCGGGCCATGGCCCCCGTTTTGGCCAAAGCCGCCGCGGCCCTGGGGATTGCGGGCGTGTTTTTTGAATCCCACCCGGACCCGGACCATGCACTATCCGACGGGGCAAACTCGCTTAATTTTGCACAAGCGGAAAAAATGTGCCAACAACTCTGCGCCATAGATGCGGTAGTTAAAAAATTCAAATAATGGCAAAAAATTTTCCCCCGGCCTGGAGCCCCACTTTTACCTGGCACGCCAAAACATTGGGCGTGCTTGCGGTACTGGTGCTACTGGCTTTTGCGGGGCTTAAATTACTGGTAAATAAATTGCCGCCGCCCTTTGCCCCCAAAGTGCCCGCGCCGCAAACTACCCCGTGGCTGACCGGGGAAGGACACCCATGAAAAAACTTTTGTGCTTATGTTTGGCCGTTTTAGCCACCGCCGCCTGCAACGGAAAAAAGGATTTTTCCCCCAACGAAGAACCGGGTATGCAGCGGGCCAATGCCGTATCTATTTTTGAATCCAAAGAC
>CAKUDJ010000121.1 GCA_934644855.1 uncultured Elusimicrobiales bacterium | reverse complement strand
GATGTGGTCCGCCAGGTAGCGGGCCTGAACATGGCGTCCCCCGGTCCGCTTTCCCAATTAAAGGCACGCAAAATGGGGCAGCAGGCGTTGCGTTTGGAAGAAGAAGCCGTCCGCGGCGGACGTTTTATTACCTATAAACACCCGGGTTATGGCGGGAACATTGTGTATGAGGGCCCCTTTTCCGCGTATGGTAAACAAGGGGTGGAACTGGTGGAAACCGTAGAGTTGGAACGCTATGTCACCCAGGTTGTCGCTTGCGAACTGGGCGGCGCAAAAGCCATAGAAGCCCTAAAAACGCAGAGCGTGTTGGTGCGTTCTTATGCGTTGGCAACGGTAAAAAGCCGGTTGGATTCTCTGGCAAACGGCGGGCCGAACTGGCGCCATTTCCAGTTATTTGCTACGCCGAAGGACCAAGCATATAACTGTAAAAAACGGGTGAACGATAAAGAGCCGCCTTCCGCGTTGGTTGTGAAGGCTGTAAAAGCTACCCAAAAGCAGGTTTTGCTGCGCCGCGGTGCCCCGGTGGCCGCCCAATACAACGGCGTGACTGTTAGCGGCAAAGACAGTATTTCTCAAGCAAGTATTCAACATTTAGCAAGCCGCGGGCATTCCTACCGGGCCATTTTGGCGCGCTATTTCAAAGGTGTAAAAATCTTGCCGTATCAAATAAACTTGGTGCGTGAATTAGCCAAAAGCCTTTTGGAAGCAGAACTTAAAAAAGGTAAAAAATAACGATTCGTTTCGTTCCGTTAAAAAGGCCCTGCCCGCAAAGGCAGGGCCATTTTTTTATGGGGAAAACCCGTCGGCTAATGCGGGCGGTTTTAACGCGGGTAAGAAAGCGGCGTTTTGTTGGTCCAACGTTTCGGGGCCGTCTTTACCCGTTTTATGCGGCGTTTGCCGCGGCGGGCCTTTTTGTTGGCTTTGGGCGTGGCGGGCTTTACACCGTAAAAATCCAAAATGCCTTCATAAATGGCGTTGGCGAATATTTTGCGTTTGGCGGGGTCCTTAGCCATTTCTTCCTGTTCGGGCAAAATAATATAAGCGTTTTCCACTAAAATACTGGGCATTTGCGGGATGCGCGGAATAAATAAAATATCGTTGGCAATCATGCCGTTATCCGGCAGCGGCACTTGGCGGGTAAAAGCGTTGTATACCGCTTTGGCCAAGCCAAAACTGTGCGGGTAATTATAATAGACGGAATAGCCCCGCGGGCGTGCGAGCGGGTCGGCGGTTTCCGGCAAGGCGTTGTAATGTAAACTGACAAAAATATGCGGGTTGGTTTTTAAGGCCAAATTATACCGTCCCTGCAAGCTCAAGTGGTTGTTGCCTTGGCGGGTCATAATTACTTCCGCCCCGGCGCGTTCTAAAAGTTTTTGCGTGTCTTGCGCCAAGGCCAAATTGGCTTCGTATTCCAAATACCCGGTGGGGCCGACTGCGCCGTCGTACGGAACGGTGCGTTTGGGGCTGTGCCCGGCATCCAGTAAAATGCGGGCCCCTGCCAGGGGTTTTTGCGGGGTGGAAGCTATTTGCGGTTTGTGCATAAGGTCCAAGAGCAGGGTGCCTTTTTCAAAGTCGTACGCGTGGCCCCACGGGCCGGTGCCGGGCTTAAAAGAAATCACAAATTTAACCGTGTCGCTAGCGGGGTAGCTCCAAGTAATGTTTTCCACCAGGGGGCTAGTGGTATCCAGGCTGAAGTTTTCCCCAAAGCCGGACGTGTAATAAAGGGTCAGTTCAAAACGGTCATTAAACTCCTGCACCTGGATAGGCACATCCCGCAGGCCGCTAAAAGCTAAACGGGTTTTACTGTCCAAAACAGCGGTAGTAAGCCGCTCAATGTAATTGGGCGTATATCCGGCAAACGGATGAAATTTCAGCCGGTTGGCTTCCAACCAGGCGGATTCGTTTTCGTTAAGTGCAATACGGTAAAGCCCGTTGGAAAGGCCGTTTACTTGCACGCGGCCGTAGGCACGGTAAAAGGGGTAGAGGTTTTCTTTATGCACGGGGATTTTGCGCACTTTTACACCGGGCAAGGTAATTTCTGCCGTGGAGAACGGGTTTTTGGCATCCAAAATTTTAATTTTGCCGGGGGCCGTTATTTTGGCCTTGGTGTAGCCGGGGGCATTTTGCATTTGGTATGTCACTTTAACGGTGCGCGGTTTTTGGTCTTCGTCCAATAAATATTTGGCCCGGTAGATGCCGGGTTGGGCGGAGTCCTCTTTCATGGGAATGTTTTTGGCCCCTTTAATGCCGCTTAACGTATAGAAAACTTCCGTGCGCGGCGTGCCGCGGGCGGAAAGCTCCAGTAAATCGCCCGGCACCAGTTCCACCGGAGTTTGCGGGTAGACTTCTTCCGGGTCAAATTCCGCCCGCTCAAATAATTTTTTCAAAGGGAGCCCCGGCACAATAACGGTGCGTCTGGCCTGATACTTTTGTTCCCCGGCGGTGGCGGTTAAAATAAAATCAAAGGCCCCGTTTTCTACCGGCAGATAGGCCACAAAAGCCCCGTTTGTATGCAACGCTACGGCTTGCCCGTTAATATCCAGCGTGGCATGGGGCACGTTTACTTGCCCGAAGATAAAAATACTTTTTGCCCCCCGGGAAACGGTCATTTTTTCATGCGGGTATTGCACGGTAATAGGGGCATTCCCGGCCAACGGCCCGGCCTGTGCGGGCAGGTAGGGGGCGGCGGGAATCGTTTGTCCGTGTGCGGCTAAAAAAGGAAAAAGGGCTAAAAATAAGAAAAAAACTATTCTTTTCATCCTTATAAAATGATAACATAAAACTATGACGGCTTGCGATGAAATAATTGCGTTCTTAAATTCTTATTTGAACGCGGCCCAAATACCGGATGCCAGCCAAAACGGCTTGCAGGTGCAGGGCCCCCAGGAAGTGCGTAAAGTGGCGTTTGGCGTATCGGCCGGGTTGGAGCTTTTCCGCGCGGCCAAACAAGCGGGCGCCCAGTTGGTTATTACGCACCACGGACTTTTGTGGGGCAAGGAAGAACGCCTCACGGGTACTTTTGGTGCGCGGGTGGCATATTTGTGTAAAAACGATTTAGCCCTGGCGGCTTATCATTTACCGTTAGATATGCACCCGGTAATAGGGCACAATGCGTGTTTGATTAAAAAGTTAGGCGCGCAAAACCCGCAGCCTTTTGGGCTGTATCACGGCCAAAACATTGGTTTTAAGGGGCAAATTGATTTGCCGTTGGCGGAAACTTGTGCTATATTGGAGCAATTTTGCGGCGCGCAAGGGCGGTTGTTTGCCTTCGGGCCGGAACACATCCGCACCGTAGGCATTGTAAGCGGCGGCGGGTGGAATATGCTGCCGCAAGCCGTGGAAGAAAAACTGGATTTGTATGTGACGGGGGTAGTGGATGAGCCCGTGCATGAATGGTGCCGCGAAGGCAAAATAAACTGCCTGGCGTTGGGGCATTATAATTCCGAAAAGCCCGGTGTGTTGGCTATGATGGATTTAGTAAAAAAGGAATTTGGCGTAGAAACCGAATTTATTGATATAGCAAACCCTATTTAGGAA
>CAKUDJ010000120.1 GCA_934644855.1 uncultured Elusimicrobiales bacterium | reverse complement strand
GGACGGCGCTTTGGCAATCAGCGGTGCCACACACATAGAAAACACCGCCAACCCAATGCCTACCCATTTGCCTTTGCGCACGAGTTCTTCGTCCGTGGCTTGGGGGCGGAACGGTTTGTATACGTTGAGCATAAACAAGGTGGACGTAGAGTTCAACGCCGCATTAAACGAGCTTAAAATGGCCCCGAACAACACCGCCGCAAAAAAGCCGATTAAGTACGTGGGCAGTACGGTATTTACCAACATGGGGTACGCCATATCCCCCACCGCCAACGGTTTATTTTGGAAAATGTGGAACGCCACAATGCCCGGAACAATCAAATACAGCGGGCCGATAAGCTTAAACGTGGCAGCCAACAAAAGCCCTTTTTGGCCCTCTTTTAAGTTTTTGGCGGCCAACGCACGCTGGATAATGGTTTGGTTGCAGCCCCAATAAAACAGGTTGACCAAAAACATCCCCGTAAACATGGTGGCAAAGGGCACCGGGTCCCCGGCGGAGCCGATGGCGTTAAATTTTTCCGGGTGGGCTTGCACCACGGTAGTAATCCCGGTAAGCATATTGCCGTCACCCACATACATCAGGGCGAAAACAGGCACCATAAGCCCGCCGAAAATCAACCCGATACCGTTGAGCGTATCGGCCACCGCCATAATGCGCAGCCCGCCGAAAATGGTATACAAGCACCCCAAAACCCCAATGGCTACTACCACGACCACAATGGATTGCATGGCCGAGATTTGGAAGGTATCCATAATGTTAAAAATACCGCCCATACCAATCGCGCCGGAATACAACACGGTGGGGAGCAAAATAAGCACATACCCGGCTAAAAACAGGAAGTTTACAAACTGTTTTGTGACGGCGTCATAGCGCTCGCCGATAAAATCCGGGATAGTGGCATAGCCTTTTTTTAAGTAGCGCGGCAGGAAGAAAAACGCCACGATAATCAGCGCCAGCGAAGCACCGACTTCGTACCCCATGCCGGACATATTAAACATATACCCCTGCCCGTTTAACCCTACCATTTGCTCGGTAGATAAGTTAGTAAGCAGGAGGGAGGCGGCAATCACCCACCCGGTCAGTCCTCTGCCGGCTAAAAAATAGCCCTCGGAAGAGGAGGTATCGTTTTTACGCGTCAAGTAATAGGAAAGCCCCAACACCAACGCGGTAAATCCTACAAAGGAAGATACTGTTAGCAGCATAATTTCTCCACAAATATTTGAGTAGTTTTTTGTCCGGCGCCGGGGTCAAGCTGATTTATCCAAGGCCGGCACCGAACACAGCTAAATACCCCTTGATAAATCATTTTGGAACGGATATACTCTAATTTATAACGGGCATCCGCCAGAGGATGCCTCTACCACATTGTAAAATTAAAAAAAAGGCGCGTCAACTCTTTTAGGAGGTTATTATGCTAGTAGGATTTTTTATAGGGTTTATGTTAGCTCTTGTAGTGATATTGGCCTTGGCGTACCACAAATTAGCCGCCTTATATAAAGCCACCCAAACCGCCTGGCTAAAGTTGGATAACCGCCTGAAAAACCGGGGAGAATTAATCCCGCTTTTGGCCCTTACCGCCGCGGCCTGGCCGGAGGTGGACCGTGCTTTTATTTACGCACTTAAAAACTTGCGGGAAGACTGCTGCCAAGCCAATACTTTACCGCGCCGCATTGCGTGCGAAAAAGAAGTGACCTGCAAACTGAAAAAAATATTTACGGCGGTGCAAAATAATACCGCGCTGCAACAAGACCCGCAGTTTATCAAGCTGCAACGCGCCCTTATTTTGGCAGAACACCATGCCGAAAGGGCCAAACGCCGCTATAATAGCGCCGTGCGGGATTTTAATACCCTGGCCCACACCATTCCGCTTAATTTGTTGGCGGCTATGTTTGAATTAGCCCCCCAAGAATATTTTGATTTTAATGTAAGCTTGCCTAAAAGCCATTAACCGCCGGACGCACAAAAATACGCACATAAAACCGGGGAGTTGCTTTATAAAGCAACTCCGTTAAACTGCGGCCTGCGGGATTCCCGTATTATAAACGGGCTTAAACTTTACCGTCCATGGCTTCTAAACGGCGGATACGCTCCTCAATGGGCGGGTGTGTTGCCGTTAAGTTAGACAGCATGGAAAACACGCCCTGTTTTACGCCCGGGTTTTCTATACACATAGCGGCCATACTGGCGTGGTCTTTGAGGTTTTCCGTAATAGCATGGCCGGAAATTTTACGCAAGGCACTGGCCAATGCCCCCGGGTTGCGGGTGGTTAATGCGGCCGTGGAATCGGCCAGGTATTCGCGCTGACGGGAAACCGCCAAACGGATAAGCGGCGCAATAATATAACCGTACACTAAAAAAATAATCCCTATCACCATCAAAAAGAAAGCCGCATTTCCGCTATTTTTATCGTTGGAACGGCTGGACCTGCCGGAAGCCACAGCCGCACGGAAACAAATTTCCCCCATTAAAGTAAAAAAGGAAATTCCCGCTATCGTAATAAGCATTAAGCGTATATCGCGGTTTTCCACATGGGCCATTTCGTGCGCAATCACGCCTTCCAACTCCGCACGGTCCAATTTTTCCACAAGCCCCAAAGTAAGTGCCACGGACGCGTGTTGCGGGTCCCGCCCGGTAGCAAATGCATTTAGGCCACTATCACTGATAATATACACACGCGGCGTAGGAAGCCCGCGGGTAATGGCCACATTTTCCACCAAGCGGTACAGTTCGGGTTGGTCTTTCCGGTGGATTTCAATGGCACTCGCAGAGTGCAAAATAAGTTTGTCACCCAAAAAATAGGCGCCAACTGTCCACAACATGGCTCCTGCCCATAACCAAGGGACCAACATAAAGAACAAATCATGCACGCCTTGCACATCAAACCCGTGCGCATAAACGCATTGGCCGTATGCGTCACACTCCACACGCACAGTGCCAAACACAAAATATTCCAACAACCATATTACCCCATAGGTTAGTAGCGCAAACGTTGCCGGAAACAACAAAACAAGCAGCCAGGTGCGCCGCTTGTTTTGTGCAATATATTCGTAGGTGGTCATTTATACCCCGTTAGAATTTTACTTTTACTGCTTGGCGGGCTTCCTGCTCGCCTTCGGCCAGTTCAAAAAATTCCGCTTTCTCAAAATGGAAAATGTTGGCAATAATGTTGCTCGGGAACATTTCCACTTTGTTGTTTAAGCTCATTACATTACCGTTATAAAAACGGCGTGCGGCCTGCAGTTTGTCTTCCGTATCGCGCAGTTCGCGTTGGAGTTCCAAAAAGTTTTGGTTGGCTTTCAAATCCGGGTAGCTTTCTTTTAAGGCAAACAGGGATTTTAACGCCCCCGTAAGGATGTTTTCGCTCTGCGCTACTTCTTTCATAGAGCCGTGCTGCGCCATGGCCATATTGCGCGCCTGGATGACTTTTTCCAGCGTGCCGCTTTCGTGCGCGGCATAGCCTTTTACCGTTTCCACCAAATTGGGGATTAAGTCATAGCGGCGTTTCATTTGCACTTCAATATCACTCCACGCCTCTTTTACGCGGTTTTTAATCGTAATAAACGTGTTATACGCCATCCCAAAATATACAGCCACAA
>CAKUDJ010000119.1 GCA_934644855.1 uncultured Elusimicrobiales bacterium | reverse complement strand
CCCCCCACTTAACCAAAGGACCGTTCGCCGCAAGCTCTTTCCAACTGTAAACCAAATACGCCAACACCGCTATCATCACACCAATAAGCAGTAAGTTGCCGTTTTGCATAAGTCCAAAGGCCATGCCGGTATTTTCTACATAGTGCAACCGGAAATACGGGAAAAATTCCACATCCCGTGTTTGCAAATAAGCCAAGGCCCACACTTTACTGGCACGGTCCAACGCGATGATAAGCGCGCCAAAAATCCACACGGCTTTATTAGCCGCTAACCAGTTTTTCAGCGCGCTTAATGCGTTAGACACCGGCAGGCTCCTCGGCCGGAACGGTTAAACCTTCCCGTTCCAACACGGCCGCACAGCGGGCGCACAAATCCGTATGTTTGGGGTCCGTGCCTACGTCTTCTTTCCATTGCCAACAACGCGGGCATTTGGTGCCGGGGGCGTGTACGGCTTCTATGTCCAACTCGTCAGCCCCGTCTTGCACTTCCACCGCGGACACAATGGCAATTTCCGGCCATAAGGCTTGGGTTTCTTGCAAAAATTGTTTCATTTCCGGGCTGGAAGTTTTGAAAATCACTTTGGCCTCCAACGACGCTCCGATTACGCCTTTCTGGCGGGCGGTTTCCAACTCTTTTTGCACCAGATCGCGCACGTCGCGGATTTTATTCCATTTTTCTTCCAATTTTACATTGGGAACCATGGACGAATTGCACGGCATATCGGACAGGAAAATGCTAGCAGGCAAACCGGCCCCCGCTTTGGTTTTAAGCAATACCTGCCACGCTTCTTCCGCCGTGAACGAAAGCACCGGCGCCATCAGTTGTAGCAAGGTTTGCACAATTTCCGCTAGCGCCGTTTGCGCACTGCGGCGGGAATGGGCACTGGCGCCCAACGTATACAAGCGGTCTTTGGACGCATCCAACATAAAGGAAGACAAATCCAAAATGCAGAAGTTGGTGATTGCGCGCATAGCCTGGCGGAAGTTAAAGGTTTCGTACCCGTTACGCACTTCCAGGATTAAAGAATCCAAACGGCCGAGCATATATTGGTCCATTTCCGTCATATCGGCCGGGGCTACGCGGTGTTGGGCGGGTTCGTAATCAAACAAGTTGCCCAGCGCATAGCGGATGGTATTACGCAATTTGCGGTAAGTATCCACCGGGCCGCCTAAAATTTCGTCGGAAATGCGCACGTCTTCCTGATAGTCGGCCAAAGCCACCCACAGGCGCAAAATATCCGCGCCGAATTTATTGATAACATCTTCCGGCGCCACGCTGTTGCCCAACGATTTGTGCATGGGGCGGCCGTTTTGGTCCAACACCATCCCGTGCGTGACAATATTTTTGAAAGGCGGCACGCCTTCCAAGGTGAAAGACGGAATATAAGAGCTTTGGAACCAACCGCGGTGTTGGTCGGAACCTTCGGAATACACATCCGCCGGGAAGTCCAAGCCGCGGTCTTTCAATACCGCCGCCCAAGATACGCCGGAATCCAACCACACATCCAAAATGTCGGTTTCTTTGCGGAAGTCTTGGCAGCCGCATTCGCAGGTGTACCCTTGCGGCATTAATTTTTCCACCGGGTCCGTGAACCAAAAATCGGAGCCTTCTTTCATGGCGCGTTCTTTAATGAAAGTAAACAAGTTATGGTCAATTTGCGCCTTACCGCATTTTTTACAGTACAAAATGGTGACGGGGGAACCCCAGAAGCGTTGGCGCGACAAGCACCAATCCGGGCGCAGGCCAATCATGGCGCGCATACGTTCTTCGCCGCCGGCCGGGTAAAATTTGACATCTTTTAAGCCGTCCTGCAATTTTTGGCGCAGGCCGTCTTTATCAATGCTCATAAACCATTGTTCCGTAGCGCGGAAGATAATGGGGTTATGGCAACGCCAACAATGCGGGTAGCTGTGCGTGATTTTTTGTTCTTTAATCAGCGCGCCGAGTTCGTCCAGTTTTTGTACCATTTTGGGGTTAGCCTCAAAAACGTGCATTCCCTCAAAAATGCCGGCATCTTTGGTATAACAACCCTTTTCGTCCACCGGGCAAAAAACGTCCAGGCCCCATTGTTTACCGGCGCGGAAGTCGTCCTCCCCGTGGCCGGGCGCGATATGCACAATCCCCACCCCGGCGTCCATGGTCACAAAGTCCGTCCAGATGATGGGGTTTTCCTTGCCGGAAAGCGGGTGTTTGTAGGTAAGGCCCACCAGTTTGGCACCGGGCACTTTGCCGGCTTGGGTCACTTCCACCCCGGTATTTTTGATAAATTCTTCGGCTAATTTTTCGGCCACAATATAGTATTCGCCCGTTTTGGAGTCTTTCAAAACGGAGTAGTCTTCCGTATTGGAAACGGCCGCCGCCATGTTGGAAGGAATCGTCCACGGCGTAGTGGTCCACACCGCTAAAGACACCGGCTTTGAAAAATCCAACTCGCCGAAAACTTCCACCGTGGGGTGCGCCAAACGGAAGCGCAAATAAATAGAGGTGGATTCCACATCTTTATATTCGGTTTCCGCATCCGCCAAAGCGGTTTCACAATGCGGGCACCAGGTAATGGTTTTTTGGCCTTTATAAACGTAGCCTTTTTCAATCAAGTCCAAAAACACGCCAATCGTAATGCCTTCGTAGCGGGGGGACATGGTCAGATAGGGGTTATCCCAATCCGCCTGTACGCCCAAACGCTTAAAACCCTGGCGCTGTATATCAATAAATTTGGCGGCAAATTCGCGCGCTTTTTTGCGGAAAGCGGGCACATCCGTAATGTGCTTTTTATCTTGTTTTAATTCTTTGAGCAACGCCTGTTCAATCGGCAGGCCATGGCAGTCCCACCCCGGCACATAAGGCGTATAACACCCCATTAATGCCCGGCTTTTAAGCATAATATCCTTAATGGTTTTATCCAATGCGTGCCCAATGTGTATTTTACCGTTGGCATAGGGCGGCCCGTCGTGCAGCACAAAGTGGCGGCCGGCCGCGTTCTTTTTAAGTACAGCTTGGTAAAGGTCCATCTTCTTCCAAAAATCTAAAATGAGCGGTTCTTTTTGCACCAACCCCGCACGCATAGGAAAATCCGTCTGCGGTAAAAGCACCGTGGCGGAATATTTATTTTTACTGTTTTTTGCCATGAGAAAAATTCACTCCGTATATATATTAAGGATATTTATATTATAGAAAATTTAAGGGGAGTAGAAGCGTTCTTTGCTGATTTACTTTACTTGTCTGTTTGCTTGTGTAAATATTCGTGCAGTTTGGAAATCGTTTCCCGGCTGACGGTGTGCTCCATTTTGCAGGCATCAATATCGGCCGTGCGCGCGCTAACGCCAATTACTTCGCGCAAAAAGCGGCTTAAAATAGCGTGGCGGCGTTTGACGTCTTCGGCCGCGGCGCGCCCTTTGGGGGTCAGTTCCACACCCCGGTAAGGCTCGTGCATTAAAAAGCCCATTTTAACCAGAGAGGCCACCGCGCCCGTCACGCTGGGGGTTTTTACGCCCAACATATCCCGTATATCCGTAATGCGGGCGCGGCCGTTGTCGTTAGCTACCAACAAAACGGCTTCCAAATAGTCTTCCATATTGGACGATAATTCCTGCACCATAT
>CAKUDJ010000118.1 GCA_934644855.1 uncultured Elusimicrobiales bacterium | reverse complement strand
CACTCTTTTTGCGCAGAGCCGCCATAAACAGCCCCTCGCTTTGCGTAATACCGGGGATAAAACGGTAGACAGGTTCCTGCCACCCGCTTAACAAACTGCCGGTAATCTGCCATTCCGGCCGGACCGGCACAGGCACTACTTCCGCCCCTAAATTTTCCATTATCCAACGGACGTTTTCTTCGTTTTCGTGCGTGTTGAACGTGCAAGTGCTGTAAATCAGCAGGCCGCCCGGGCGCAAACACGGCCAAATATCCTGCAAAATTTGCCGTTGGCGTTCCCGGCAAAAATGCACATTTTGCACGCTCCACTCTTTTATGGCGCCTTCGTCACGCCGGAAAAGCCCCTCGCCCGAACAAGGCACGTCCGCCAAAATAACATCAAAAACCAAATTTGTTTTGGCAAAATCTTTGGGCGGGTTATGGGTGACCAGTACATCCGGGTGGCCTTGTTTGAGCATATTTTCCAACAGGATATTGGCGCGGCGGCGGTCAATCTCGTTGCTGACTAATACGGAACCTTCCGGCAAGGCCGCCCGCAACAGGGTGGATTTCCCGCCGGGTGCGGCGCACAAATCAAGCGCGCGTACCGGGCCTGCCACCAAGGCGCGCACCACCGCATCTAAAAATAAAGAGCCCGCCTCTTGCACATAATACACCCCGGCATGGAAAAGCGGGTCCAACGTAAAGCGGGGGCGCTCGGCAAGCCAATACCCCTGTTGGCACCACGGCACCGGCTCGGCCTGCGGGAAAAGCGTTTCTCCCGTACATTTCCACGGGTTGAAACGCACGCTGACGGCCGCTTCCCGCGTGAGTGCCTGTTCAAATTGGGCCCAACGCTCCGCCCCCAACAGGGCGGAAGTATACGCTATAAATTCTTGCGGTAATGGGAGCATCATAAAAAATCCTTTATAAATACCGGCCGGTTAGGCTCTGCGGGCATTGTTTAATCGTTTCCGCGGGGCCGCACGCCACCACGGTTCCCCCCGCGCTGCCGCCGCCCGGCCCCATATCAATAATATAGTCCGCGTGGCGCAAAACGTCCAAATCGTGTTCAATCACCACCACCGTTGCGCCGTTTTGAATGAGCCTTTGGAACACCCCCAACAGCGTGCTCACGTCTAACGGGTGCAGGCCGATGGTAGGCTCGTCAAACACAAATACGGTGGAATGTTGCGGCTTGCCCATTTCACTTGCCAATTTTAAGCGTTGGGCTTCCCCGCCGGAAAGGCTGGGGGTTTCTTCGCCCAAGGTCAAATACCCCAGGCCCAAATCTTGCAGGATTTGCAAGCGTTGGCGCACCACTTTCCAATCCGCGCACGCGTCCAACGCCGTGGAAACATCCAACGCCATCAGCTCCGGCAATGAAAACTTTTCCCCGCGCTGGTTGGTATATTTTACATCAAACGCTTCACGCGCATAGCGCGCCCCGCGGCAAGTGGGGCAGGGCACGTCCACATCCGGCAAAAATTGCACATCCAAACTGATTTCCCCGGTGCCGTCGCACCCCGCACAGCGCAAACGGCCGGTATTGTAGGAAAAATCCCCCGCTTTATACCCCCGCTGTTTGGCATCCGGCGTGCGGGCAAACAGTTTGCGCAGCTCGTCATGCACGTTGGCATACGTTGCCACGGTGGAGCGCACGTTAATCCCAATGGGGGTGGCATCAATGAGTTTTACCTGCTCAATGCCCGGCGCTTGCACGGCGCGCACATGGGCCGGGAACGGCGCGTGGCGCACTTGCGCATCCAGCGCGGGCACTAAACTTTCCAATACTAACGTGGTTTTGCCGGAGCCGGACACGCCGCTTACCACCGTAAGCCGCCCTTTGGGGATTTCTATTTCCAACGGCTTTACCGTATGAATAGGCCCGGTAGACAAACGGATTTTGCCTTGCGCAAACAGCTGTTCCGCAGGCACCTTTTCCCACACCCGGGGCGGCGTATGCCCGGTTAAAAACGGCCCGATTTTGGAATTTTTATTATGGCTGACATCCGCCAGCGTACCTTGCGCAATTACATAGCCGCCGTTGGCCCCGGCTTGAGGGCCCATTTCCACAAACCAATCGGCCGAGGATAAAATTTGGGTATCGTGGTCCACCAACACAACGGAGTTGCCGTCCGCAATTAAATCCTGCATAACGCCTTTTAAGCCCACAATGTTAGACGGGTGCAACCCGATAGACGGCTCATCTAACACATACAAAACACCTGTGGTGCGGTTGCGCACCGCCCGCGCCAACTGCATCCGCTGGCGCTCCCCGGTGGACAGGGTGGAGGAGGCGCGGTCCAGGGTTAAATACCCCAGGCCCAAATCCATTAACCGCCGGGAGGCGGACAAAAAAGCCTCCGCAATATTTTGCGCCATTTCGCGCATTTCAGCAGGCATAGCAGCGGGAACGGCCGCCACCCACGCGGTTAAATCCACCAATGTTTTTTGGCAGACGTCCGCCAAGTTTAGGCCGCACACACGCGGGGCGCGGGCCGCCGCACTCAAGCGGGAGCCGCCGCAATCCGGGCAGGTTTCGCGTTTCAAAAATTTTTCCACCCGCTTCATGCCTTGCTCGTCCTTTACCTTAGCCAACGCATTTTTTACCGTATAAACGGCATTGTAAAAGGTAAAATCCAATTCGCCCGCCTGGTTTGTTTTTTTGGCTTTATAAAAAATGCGCTTTTTTTCCGCCGGGCCGTGATACACAATTTCTTTTTCCTGCGGGGATAAATCCTTAAACGGCACGTCCGTCCGCACGCCCATGGCGCGGCAAACGTCCGTCATTAAAGACCACATTAAACTGTTCCACGGAGCCACGGCGCCTTGGTCTATGGTTAAATTTTCATCCGGCACCAACGTAGCCATATCCACGTTCCACACGGTGCCGGTGCCGTCGCAAGCCGGGCAGGCGCCCTGGCTGTTAAAAGCCAGTTCTTCGGCTCCGGGCGCATAAAAATCCGCGCCGCACTCCGGGCAATGAAGCATTTTTCCGGCCGCCACCGCCAGCGAAGGCGCCACATAATGCCCGTTGGGGCAACGGTGGTTAGCCAGGCGGGAAAACATCAACCGCAAGCTGTTAAGCAGTTCCGTACCTGTACCAAAGGTACTGCGCAAGCCGGGCACGCCGGGGCGCTGGTGCAGGGCCAACGCGGCGGGCACATATAAAACTTCGTCCACCTGCGGGCGGGCGGCCTGGGTCATGCGGCGGCGGGTATAGGTGGAAAGCGCCTCCAAATACCGCCGGGAGCCTTCCGCATACAGCACGCCTAACGCCAAAGAAGATTTGCCGGAGCCCGAAACCCCGGCAATACCCACTATTTTATTTAAGGGAATATCTACATCTATATTTTTGAGATTATGCACCCGCGCACCGCGGATTTTGATTTTATCAACCATAACAGGCTCCTGCCGGGCGGACAAGCCGCCGGAAATTAAGGTTGGGTATTTTGTAAGTCCGCGGGTGCCTTTTTGGGGGCAGGCAGCAGGGCAAACATCAGGTAAGTTTTGAAAAGTTCCAACGTAAAACAGGCCGATACAAACACATATTTATATACGCTGATTTCTTGCACGGTTAAAATGTGGGAAGTATAATACATCCGCCCCACAAACCGCACCAACAGGGAAAAAGTAAAATCCGCATTACTGCAC
>CAKUDJ010000117.1 GCA_934644855.1 uncultured Elusimicrobiales bacterium | reverse complement strand
GAATAAGCGGTTTTTTGTTTGAAAAATCCCCGCGTTTTAGATTTAGAAATAACTTTTTTGGGAGCGGCATAAACTGCTTTATGCCGCAGGGATTTGAAGCTCTATCCGTATTTTTCTTCCTAAAACCCGTTTGTCTGTTGTCCGGGTGGTTTTATATTGCTTTAATTGGATTAAAAAGGCCTGTTATCGGATTTTTATTGCGGGTGTATGCATGGATGGTCCTTCCAATAAAGAAGGGCTGTATTTGGCTGAATAGGCCGGATATATAAAAACACGAATATTTATATGTTTTTATGACATTTAGCAATAGTAAAATGAAAGAGTTTGATAATTTTTATTTTGCCGTTGCCTTTTCTGTAAGATAAAATTTGAAAAATATAAGGTATTCCTTGTGTTTTGTATAATAAGCCTTTATGCTTTATTTCAATAACATCGGGAAAGAATGCAGAACTATCCGGAATGTTTCTTAAAATTTCTTCTTCATAATCTTTGGTTTTTTTAGAAAAATCATTCATTTTGTTTGTCTGGTTAATGGTATTGCTGCCGTGCCACCTGTAAGAAAATAAAATCTCATCTAAATATTTCATTTTATATTTTTTGGAAATTTGCAACATTAAATAATAATCTTCTAAAGGGGCTTTTTTGGTATATCTTAAATTTTCAAAAACACAGGATTTTATTAAAAATCCGTTAGGAATATAATTCCCGTTATAAAGGCTGCGATAGGTGCCGAAAGCGGAAGAATTAAAGTCAATATCTGGGCGCTCTTGTTTCAAAAAATCAACAAAGGTTTTGTAGCGGGCTTTTGAGTCTTCATATACATTATCCCTGTTTTTATCCCAAAAACACGGGGTGCCGCTCCCATCAATAATTTCGTTGTCACCTACACACAGGGCGTATGCGGGGTTATTTGATAAAAAATTAAATTCTTTTTCAAGCGCTTGCGGTTTGGCTAGGTCGTCCGAAGCGATAAAATAAATGTATTCACCTTTTGCATAATTAAGGAGTTTGTTT
This sequence comes from uncultured Elusimicrobiales bacterium, assembly GCA_934644855.1. Taxonomy (GTDB): domain Bacteria; phylum Elusimicrobiota; class Elusimicrobia; order Elusimicrobiales; family Elusimicrobiaceae; genus Avelusimicrobium. Next base: position 2,643 of record CAKUDJ010000117.1, on the reverse strand, counting down.
AAGGTATCGCAGGTGCCTTCGTTTGGTTTGGTTTCAAAATGAACCCTTGTAAAGCGCGCGGTGCATAGTTCCCGCATTTCTTGAATTTTTTGCCAAGTTAAATCTTTGGAGCCGTCATCAATAACAATCAGTTCAATATTGGGGTATGTTTGCCCAATAATTGATTGTATGGTTTTTTGAACATAATTTTGGTGATTATAAGCAGGAATTAAAACTGAAATTAACGGTTTATTATACATGGTATTTTTTCCTTAAATTATGTCTTGCCTGCTTTTGCGGTACGCAGCTTATGAGAAACTTTACGAGCTTCTTTTTTATAAAATAGAAAAAAGGTAAATTTAATCTGTAATTTTTGAAAATTTCGCTTAATTTTTTAGTATTTACGGCATAATCCGGGTCGTTGGTATTTATGGATTTGTAATTATCAATAATACGGGTGATATGCGCGGCTATTTGACTATGGTTTGTAATGTCTTTGGAATGAGATATATATAATAAATCAATATTTTTATTAAATACCGATTTTATAATATTATAACCCTCCTGGACGGTTGCATCACTTACGGTTTTGTGGTTTGCGGTTGGAGTTTCTATATATACGATTAAAATTTTAGAAGAATTTTCAATTTGAGATAACAACCTGTTTATTCTGCGGTTGTATTTTTGCCGGATTGGCAAGTATGCTTCTTCAAAATTTAAGTTTGCCGGAAAATCGTGATTAAAAGTTATATCATTGTATGTATTATGATAAACTTCACACAAATTATGCGTATCCAAATTAGTTTTGCCGGTATCTGCCAAGTCGTTTTTTTCTATAAACCGGTGGAATTTTGAAGTTAATATTTTGCATCTGCCAATAAAATCGGAGCCATATAACCAGTCAAAAGGAAAAGAACATATTTGCAAATTTGCCCGTCTTAAAGATTCGGTACAAGAACAAGCTTCACCTATTCCAAAAATCAAATCATATTTTTTCTGCATATCAATACCCTTTTATGTGCAGGAGTTAAAAAATTATTAAATGGAGTTTTTCAAACTTAAACTTTTTTTCTGTTTTCAATTTGAAATTAGGTCTAAACTCATTAAAAATTTTACCAAAATTTTTTGAGTCACTGTTTTCACCCGTGACGTTGTCTTCTGGCATAAAAAATTGAACGCGCCGTATATATATGCGGGGATTATCAATTAAATTTTCTATATTTATTGCGGTATTATTTTCAAAAATTACTAACAAGTCAAATTCATTTTTACAAATATTTTTCAAAGCTAGAAATAGTTTATCAATTTTATTTTTGATAATTTGCACAGATTCATCTTTTACAGGATATTTGAATATGTATAAATTCTTTTTGCCGTCGTTGGCCGTATTTATAAATTTCAGTTTCAAATGCGCTACCCGTGACAATAATTCTTTTTTGTCTTTTTCAATAATTTCTATTGACGGATTGTGGTTCCATATATCCATAGGGGCTCTGCCGTGAAAATGTATATTGGTATTAAAACATTTCCACATAGGATTAACATTTTCTGTTTTTCCGCTACAAACAGAGTCAATATCGCTTAGCCCTTTTAATAAGTTGTCAATATTTAAGGTATTCACCCAGGAAAATAAAGAGCTTTCAACAAAGTGATATTTCAAAAAAAACTGATAGGAAACTTCACAATTATATCCCAATGAAATAATATGCCCGTATCTTTTACTTTTTTGGGGGAACAGCCGCCGCAAAACTCTATTAAAAAGCATTTAGCACCTCAACAACCTTTTTGACTTCCTGTTCCGTCATAACCGGGGAAATGGGTAAGCTTAAAATCGTGCGGTGTATTTCTTCGGTTATGGGATAGCTGGCGTTGGCCCATTCTTTATATGCACCTTGTTTGTGCGGAGGGGTGGGGTAATGTATGTTGGTTTGAATGCCCTGTTTTTCCAAATAGGTTTGTAATTCATCGCGGTTGGGCGTTCTTATTGCAAAAATATGCCAAACATGGGCTAACTCATCATAAACTTTCGGTAAAATAATTTTGGGGTTTTTGATGTTTTCTCTATAATATTTTGAAATTTCCCTGCGTTTGGCGTTGTCACTATCCAGGTGTTTTAATTTTATATCTAAAACAGCGGCTTGAATTTCATCCAGTCTTGAATTGGTCCCTTTATAAATATGGTGATATTTCCTGTCGCTGCCGTAATTGGCAAGTGCCTTCACTTTTTTATACAGCTCTTCATCATTGGTGGTAATTGCGCCGCCGTCCCCCAAGCAACCCAGGTTTTTGCCGGGATAGAAGGAAAACCCGCTTGCATCGGCTAAATTCCCGCATCTTTTCCCTTTATATAAAGCCCCGTGCGCTTGGGCGGAATCTTCAATAACTTTCAGTTTATATTTTTGGGCAATTTGCAAAATTCCTGCCCGTTGTCTCCCGGGGGGAGGACAGCCTGCCCCCGCCGCCGGCGGCTTCCCGCATCCGCCTCTTGACAAGCCATCCCCCCTCCGGAGTAAAATAGAGGGGAAATGACCGCGCGGCCCTGCGCCGCGGGAAAGGAGACAGTTTCCCATGAATGAGACCCTGAAGATCCTGAAAGAGCGCCGCAGCGTGCGGCGCTACGAGGCCCGCCCGGTGGAGCGGGAGAAGCTTGACGCCATCCTGGAG
>CAKUDJ010000116.1 GCA_934644855.1 uncultured Elusimicrobiales bacterium | reverse complement strand
GGTCAGGGGGGCCTGCAGCATGGCCGCACGGGAAAAAACCACCAAGCCAATACGGTCATTTAAGCGTTTTTGCACAAAATTATCGGCCGTGCGGATAGCCGCCGTAAAGCGGTTGGGGTAAAAATCCTGCCGCTGCATAGAGGCGGAAACGTCCATTAATAAAATAATATCAATCCCTTGCGTGGGCGGCAGAACGGTGCGGTCCATAGATACGGGCCGCGCCAACGCCACCACAAACAGGGTGAGCGCCACGGTATATAATAAGGTAGGGAGCCATTGGGTTAATTCCGCGCGCATATTTTTTTGCCCGGCCAACAGGGCGGTGCGGGAATAAACCAGGCGCGGGGTGAATGTTTGTTTCCAGAGTGTTTTGGCAATCAGCAGGCTTACGGGCAGTATAATGAACAAAAGTGCCCACGGGTTTACAAAGCCCGCCATACCCTTAAAAATGCGTTGGAAAAGGGTGGCGGTTAAAAAGAAAACCGCACAGGCGGCCAACCCGCCCAAGAGGGCGTGAAACCATTTGGCGGGTGTTTTGATAAATAAAGAGCTTAACAATGCCGCAATTAATGCTCCGCAGGAAATTAAAAATAAAGTAAGCATTAGCGGGCCTCCGGTTTAGGGGGAAGTGTTTGCTGCACAAAATTCCGCACGGTTTGCACGTCCCGGTTGCGGTACTGTTCCGGCGGCACGGCGCGGGCAAATTTTACCAAATCGCTGGAGCTTAAAAACTGGCGCAGTTGGGGCAGCAGCGGGGTGATGAGCTCCTGGCGGCTGTTTTTCAAACGGCGCAGTATTTCCAAAGACGTATCCGCCGAGGTATCCAACCCAAAGCGTTTGAGCAAGTATTCCCGCAGAATATCCGTCAGCGTTAAGTAAAATACTTTATAAGCTTTGCGTTCCCACAGCCCGCTTTGAACCAGGGCATCTAATTTAGAAAGGGCAATTACGTCACAAGGGCGGTTATCTTGCGGTAAATCCAGGTGCAGGGCCTTGTTTTTGTGGCGCCGTACGAACCAAATGATAAGTGCCGCCGCCAGGCCCAACGCAACTAAAATAAAGAGCCACAACAGCCAGTTCCACGGGGCGTGCGGGTCGCGGATTTCTTTTAAGCCTTTATCCTTAAATGTTTTTGCTGGGGTAATATTCCAGGTGGCTTCGTCCGTTTGCAGGCGGGTCACCGTTTTGCCCTCTCGGTTTTGCAGAAGAAAGGTAAGGGGAGTGAAGCGCGCCTCTTTTAAGGTAAACGGCAACGCCGTTAAAGTGAATGTATAAGTGCCCGGGGAATTGCTTGCTCCCTGTTTGGCGGTAAAGCCAAAATCTTTCGGCAGGGAAGTTTCGTCCAATACTACCTGGTAATCCGGCGTGTAGGCAAAAGAAAACACCACCTCTTGCGGCGCGGCAAAGACCCCTTGCGTGGGCATTTTTTGCTCCGTAAGGGCAAATTCCACCCCCGGCGCAAGCGCGGTGGTTTGCGTGTTTGTTTGCGGGGCCTGCCCCGGCGTAAGTGCCCCGGCGGGCGCGGCGGCTTGCGGAGCCGTTTGCGGTCGTACGGCTCCCGGTTCTGCGGCCGTTTGGCTCCACCCGGCTACTGCCATAAAAAGCAAAACTAAAGTGATATATTTTTTCATGCTACCTCTTTAATTGCCGGGTGCGGCGGCGGAAAAACGCAATTACCGGGTCGGCCGCCGGTTGGGCAGTATCCACAGTAATCGGCTCCACTTTTAAGGGATTAAACACTTTCTTCAAATTGTCCGTGCGTTGCCGGGCATCTTCCTGCAAGCGTTGGTTCAGAGCGGCGGTTAAAGCCAGGGTGCCCTCTTGCCCGGTTTCCGGGTCTGCTACCGTAATGCACGCCGCGCACGCGGGCAGGCCGCGCTCCAGTTTATCCGTGATGACTACCGGGATTAAATCAAACTTTTTAGCCGCCAGTTTCAGCGGTTTTTCAAATTGTTCCAGGGGGGACAAATAGTCCGAAATTAACACCAAAATCCCTTGCCGGCGCAACACCTGCACCAACGTTTTGAGCGCAAGCGCCATATCCGTACCGCGGCCCTGCGGCTCAAAGGCTACCAATTCGCGTATTAAACGCAAAATATGTTTTTTGCCTTTTTTGGGGGGAACGAACAGCTCTATTTTGTCAGAAAATAAAAGCAGGCCCACTTTATCATTATTACGCATGGCGGAAAAGGCAAACAGCGCGGCCAGTTCGGCGGCGGTTTCCTGTTTTAGTTTATCCACCGAGCCAAAGCGTTGGGAGGCGGAAACGTCGCAGGCGATTACCAGGGTCAGTTCGCGGGTTTCGTTGTATTTTTTGATGAACGGTACGCCAGTGCGGGCCGTCACGTTCCAATCAATAGTGCGCACGTCGTCCCCCGGGGTATATTCGCGCACTTCGGCAAATTCAATACCCTGCCCCTTAAATGCGCTTAAATATTCCCCGGCAAAGGTTTCAGACACCAGTTTGTTGGTCTGAATTTCTATTTGGCGTACCTTTTTTAGGATTTCCGCGGTATCCATACTGCCCCCACGCACCGTTTACGGCACGTCTACGGCTTCAAAAATCTGTTTGACGATTTGGTCCGCCGTCACGTTTTCGGCTTCGGCTTCGTAAGTGAGCAATACTCGGTGGCGCAGTACATCTAACCCGATGGCTTTAATGTCTTCCGGCGTGACGTAGCCGCGCCCGTTTAAGAACGCATACGCTTTGGCCGCCTGCGTTAAGAAAATGGTTGCGCGCGGGCTGGCCCCGTAGGCAATAAAAGAGGATAATTTTTCAAGCCCCGCTTCTTTGGGTTCGCGGGTGGCAAAAACCAAATTTACAATGTAATTTTTGATTTTTTCGTCCACATAAATTCCGTCGGTCACTTGGCGTGCGCGCATAATCATTTCCGGCGTCACATTGGTATTAACGGCCAACTTTTGGTGGGAGGCCATGCGTTCCAAAATCAGTTTTTCTTCTTCGCGCGTGGGGTAAGACACCAACACTTTAAGCATAAAGCGGTCCACTTGCGCTTCCGGCAGGGGGTAAGTGCCTTCCTGCTCTACCGGGTTTTGGGTGGCCAAAACCATAAACGGCGCCGGGAGCGCATACGTTTTTTCGCCAATGGTCACTTGGCGTTCCTGCATGGCTTCCAGTAAGGCGCTTTGCACTTTGGCCGGGGAACGGTTGATTTCGTCCGCCAACACAAAGTTGGAAAACACCGGCCCGCGTTTGGGATAAAAAACACCGTCTTTGGGGTTGAAAATCAGCGTGCCCGTAATATCGGCCGGCAGTAAATCCGGCGTGAACTGGATGCGTTGGAACTGCGCATGGATGGCTTGCGCAAGTGTTTTTACGGCCAGGGTTTTAGCCAAACCCGGCACGCCTTCAATTAAAATGTGTCCGTCGGCCAACAGGGCCACGAGCATTTTTTCCAATAAATTTTCCTGCCCTACAATTACCTTGCCTACTTCGCGCTTTAGGTCTTGCAGAAAAAGGCTCTCTTGCTGAACTTGTTTATTTAAGGTGTTAATATCCATGGTTCCCCCTTGTGCCCGTGCGGGCGGTGGCAAACGGTGTTTGCTTTCCTATATTATAAATAAATTGTGCGCCCAGTAAAAGCCAAAAAGGGGTTATTTTTTTCCTTTCAAGCGGGCCAGTTGTTTGGCAATTTGGTTATCTTGGTACCAAAGGT
>CAKUDJ010000115.1 GCA_934644855.1 uncultured Elusimicrobiales bacterium | reverse complement strand
GGTTTTATCTTCCGTATTAATCAAATCCCAATGCAGGGCGGAAGAATTAAAGCCCAATTTTTTCTTTAATTTTTCGTCCAAGCGGCTTACGTCCCCGGTGTAAGTGTCGGCATAGCTGGCCCCCACCGCCACATGGCAGTTGCCGTACTTGCCGCCGAAGTTTTCGTCGTACAAAATATCCGCCATAAATTTGGTAATTTTGGAAAAACGCCTATCCGTTAAAGAAAATTCCCCAATTTGGGCGGCGCCTTCGTCCATAGCCAGCATTTTGCGCACAAAGTTTTGGCCTTGCTGCGCCGTGGCTTTTACCACGCGGCCGTCCTTAAATTCCAGGCGGATGCCCTTTACATAGTTTCCGCTGCGGTAGGAGGATAAATCGGCAAAATACACGCCGCGCGTGCCGCGCCAATCGGGCGAGGTAAAAATTTCAAAAGACGGGATATTGCACCCGCCGCCGGACACAAAACGGCGCTCCTGCCCCAAGAGGACTTCAAAATCCATATTGGCGGATTGCACGCGGAAACGCTCCACCGGCAAGGCAGAAAGCCACCGGCCGATTTCTTCCATTTGGGCCGTCACTTCCGCCCATTTTTTGACGGGGTCCTTTTCATTTAAGTAGCAGGCGCGGGCAATTTGCGCGGCGTATTCTTTTACGCTCAGCCCCGCGCGTTTGGCCAGCTCTTCCGTCGGATAATTGCACAAAGTCCAGGCAAATTGCCCGGCTTGTTCGCGCGCGTCTAAAATTTCCCGCAAGGGTTTATGCGCCACCGCCGCCCGGGCAATACGGACCGGGTCCGTATTTTTCAGGCTAGTTAAATCCGCCGGGGCCCGCAGAGAAATTAACCCGTTTAAGCCGGATTGCAATTCTTTTTCACCGGGGGCAATAAATGCCAGTTGCGTGTCATCCGCCCGGTTATAAAACGCGCAGGAAAAAGCCTCCGGGTTGGTTTGGCGGGCAATCACATTAAATTTTTGCTCGGTTAATTTAGCGTAAAGCACTTCGGCCAACGGCAGGGCCAAAGGCTCGTAGCGCAGTAAAATAACGTCATAGGGCTTAAAGGCCGTGCCGTGGCGGGCGGACTTTAACGCCCAGAGCATAACATCGGCATATTTTGCGGTTTGCGTTTTGGTTAAAAACATTTTGGTTTCCCCCTTCTATCTTAATAATGTTATAATACAAAAAAAGGCACGGAAATAAAAAATGAAAAAGATTTTGCTGCTTATTATATTCGCTTTGGCTGCATTTCCCTTATGGGCGGACGTTTCCCCCAAGCCGGAAATGGAGTTTACGTTTATTTACCGCACGGCCCAAACGCCGCGCATTTTGCCGGATGCCAGTGAGCAAATCCAGTGCAAAGATACCCAATGTATGCAAGCGCAGCCCTTGGGAACGTACGGCTTACAAAAGTTGTATTGTACGCCGGAAAGCTGCTTTTCTATTGCGTACGAATACGACCATTACCAAAAATTAATCATTGGGTTTGAAGACGGCTCCAAGCGCGAAAGCAACATTTTCAAAACGCCGGATACGCTGCGCAGCGGGTTTAAGGTATATGTGGATGACACCGCCCTTACCGTAGAGCCCGCCCCGCTGGAAAATCCGTCCAGTATTTTAATGCGGCGGGACGCGTGGACTTCTTTTATGAGTATTTTGGTGTTGGAACTGGCCGCCGCCTGGGCTTTTTTAACCTATACGGATAAATCCTACCGCGTACTATACGCCGTGGCGGTTTCCAACATTATTACCATGTTTGTTTCTTGGCGTTTTTTGGCCGCCTATATGAACGAAACGGCCTTTTTGTGGATTTTCTGCTTTGTGTTTGAATCCGGCTTTATTTGGCTGTGCAACCGCAAAGTATTATCCTGGAAAGAGGCCGGCTATTTAAGTTTAGCCGCTAACGTGACCAGTTATTCCCTGGGCATGATGATTTCCTTTTACATTGCGCGTTGGTTGTTTTAATTCAACCAATATTTTATTTGAGCCCGCTTTCCGGCGGGCTTTTTATTTTTCCGGCTTGAAAACCGCCGTTCTTTTCCCTATAATAGAAGCATGAAAAAGCAAAAAATACTCTTTTTACTGGGTTGTGTCCTTTTAGGGGCGGCAGGCGTACTGGCGGCCCCCTGGGGAGTTATATCCAATTATGTAAACGAAGATTCCACCGATAAAACAGGAGAACGGTTTTTACTGCGCAAGATTTTAACAGGACAAACACTTTCCGTCGGTTTACAACAGAATGAATACACTGATAAACATTACGATAAGTTGAGCCGTTTAATTGCACTTTCTTATAATAATTGGTTTGCCAACGCGGCCCGGCATATTGAAAAAGCCGGGCGGGAAGCGGAATTTGCCGATATTTTACCCCTTTTGCGCCGCGGCATACACCTGCAAATAAGCGATTACGGCAAAGACCTCCAAGTTGTATTTATGCCGCTAAAGCAAATCCAACTGCTGTGTGGCCGCGCCAGTGCCGGTTGTTATTCCTTAAACGAGTCTATCCCCCATATTTATTTGCCGTCCAATACCACATTGCTTAATATTTTAAGTTATGGCCAGCAAAATAAAAAAAACATTATCACCCACGAAATCGGCCATTCGTTGGGCTTTTCGGACCAGTATTTCCAGGCCCGCTCCATTAATTCAGATGAAATATACGGCTCGGCAGAAGAACGCCCCACAGTAATGCAACACTCCCGAGATTTAACATGTGATGATGCCGACGGAATCATCAACCTGATAGACCTTACCTTGGGCACCCGCCGCGGAGGAAACAACGGGTGGAAAACGCTATGTCCCAAATCCCAAGAATATTACATAGGCGGAACGTCCGCCGGGAAAGGGCCCTACCGCATTACGTTAAGTGATGATAGCACCGCCGTCATGCTTATAACCTATAACCAAGGCCGCAGGGTAGCCCGAGAGGTCTACCCGTTCGCGCTGCCGCAAGGGGTTATAAATTGGCAGGAAACCCCCGGCCGCACCACGGCACAAAAAGATAAATTTGGGAGGCCCGTCCTGGAATACGGCCCCGACGGAGAACTAATTTATTCTATGTATCTGTATGACCGTGTAGAGCGTTTAGCGGTGCAAAACGGCCGTGCCTTAAATTTTGTGTCCCAACTTCAATACAAACGCAGGCAACGCGCAGGAACGCTAAAAAACTACAAAGAGATGTTTTTTGGGCAGAAAGGAACCGTATGCCTGATTAGGACCCATTCATTAACCAAACGGGGCTATACTAGTGAGTATGCAGAAGGGATAGAAAAAGCACGCATAACCCGCTATATCAAACGCGGTTATGACCGCAATGGCCGGTTAGTAAACAACTTGTACGAAGAACCCGCGGCCGCCCACAAAGCGCCCAAAGCTTCTTTGCAATCGGCAACCGGCTCCGCCGCCATGGAACAACGGCTCGGCCAACAGGTGGATAAACAAATAGCAACCGCCCAACAAAACCAATTAGTCAAGCAATTAGACCAATGGACACAACGGACGCTGCAAGAATTTTCCCGCAAAACTAAATAAAGGGCGCTTGGTTTTACTTGGGATTACCTGATAACATACCGAAAATTAAAAAACCCCGCTTTAGGCGGGGTTTCAAATTTTCGGAGAGGGAGAGATTCGAACTCTCGATACGGTTTCCCGTATGCAGTCTTTCCAGGACTGTGCCTTAAACCGCTCG
>CAKUDJ010000114.1 GCA_934644855.1 uncultured Elusimicrobiales bacterium | reverse complement strand
TCTTAAATCCTACAAAAACTAATCTTTTTCTAATTTGCGGTACACCATAATCTGCGGCACACACAATCTGATGAGCAACTTCGTAGCCCAAAGCCGAGAATCTTTTTAAAATTTCGTCCTTAATGGCGCCTTTATAGAGTTTAGCCATTCCAGGGACATTCTCAATTAAAAACGCTTGAGGCAAGTATTTTTTTACTGCCTTAAAAACTGCCAAATACAGTTGATTTCTTTTATCGTCAAAATTGCGAGGACCAGTCAAACTAAATCCCTGACAAGGTGGCCCACCTATAATGACATCAATTTTTTCCCCATTCAGATTGCTAGAGATAAGGTCAAAAGCATTTTCTTGGGATAAATCTAACCGAAGCGCTTTTGATTTCTTGTGATTTTTTTCAAAGGTATTTAGGGCACTTTGCTCAAAATCAATTCCCAAAAGAATATTATATCCGGCTCTTTCAAATCCTTTAGACAATCCACCACAACCACAAAAAAGGTCAATAACGTTAAATTTAGATTTCATAGTAAAGTTTGTGAATGAAAATTATACATTAAATCCTACCATTTTACGTAGGCATTTCCCATCCTCTAATTTATATTTTAACAATTTTATTTTCAAAAATAGGCTCTATTTTCTTTAAGAAGGCTATTTTCAAGAATCTTCATTTTCATTAGAGGCAATAATATCATCACTAAAAAGCCCCTTTTTACGCCAAGAACGGATTGTAAAATTAAAATCTATTATCACAAACATTATTTTTGTCTTGCTTTTTCGTTGGATTTTAACAGAAAGTTGAGAGATAAGCAGATTCTTAAAATTAACAGAAGCAAAGCCCATTTCCATGCAAGATGATTTACCGATTTTATCGTGCCCATTTTACCCATTTTGGAAACTATAAATTCAAGCAATATTTCGTATCAAAAACTATCATATCGTTCGGCAGACAAATTGGCCTGGATTTTTGGGATTTGGTAGGATAAAAATACCCCGCCGGGAGAGGCGGGGCACAGTTTTTTATGTTTATTTATTTGGCTATTTGCCGCATCCCTTGCACGATACTGCGCCCGCTGGGGGCCTGGTACGCGCTCAAACCAAATTCCGGCAATACGGAAAACAAATGGTCAAAAATATCACTTTGCAACGCTTCGTAATCCGTCCATACGGTGGTATTCAAAAAGCAATACACTTCCAGCGGCAAGCCCTGCACCTCTTGTTTGAGTTGGCGCACCATGAGGGTAAAATCCGGGTTGCCGCTCATCACATACGGGCGGGAGGCCAAATACAGTTCCGCATAGTGGCGGAATGTGCCCAAATTGGTTAAATGCCTCCCGTTTAAGATGTTTTCCTGCACGTTGTGGGCCGCGTTAAACGCTTTAATTTCTTCTTCTTTTTCGCTTAAATAATCTTTCAAAAGGCTGATTTTTTTCAAGCGTTCCAATGTGGGCGCATCTAAAAATTTAACGGTGTCCACGTCTAACAAAATACTGCGCTGAATCCGCCGCGCTTTGGCCGCATACATACCGTTCCAGTTTTTGAACGGCTTGGAAATCAAATCGTAAGTCGGAACGCTTACAATGGTCATATCAAAGTTTTGCACGCGCACACTGGTTAAGGAAATATCTATAATGTTTCCGTCTGCGCCGGCCGAATCCACGGTAATCCAATCCCCAATTTTAATCAGCTTATTGGTGGTTAATTGGATACTGGCGGCAAAACCTAAAATCGGGTCCTTGAAAATTAACGAAAACACCGCCGCCAACGCCGATAACCCGGTAATAATATACATGGGTTTGCGCCCGAGCACCAACGAAAGCACAAACAGCCCCGCCAGTAAAAATAATACTATTTTAATGGCCTGTATCAGCCCTTTTAACGGGATATTGGGGTTGCGGCCGTACAAATGGTTTACGCAATCCAATGCGGTATTAATACACCACGCAAACGCACACACCACAAACACGCCGGTCAGCTTCATCATTACCGCTTCCAACCAGGGCAGTTTATCCGTAATAAACACCGGGTGCAAGTTGATAGCCACCATGGCCGCCAACACCACGCCGACGGCCGTAAAAAATTTGTGCTCCGCCAACGCATTGGCCCATTTTTGGGAAACCACCTTGCTCAAAAGCCGCTGCGGGTATTTATTAAAAAACCAACTGGCCCCCCGCGCCACCGCATACAAAATACCCACAAACAACAGGGCAGATAGTACCTGCGCTATGGTTAAATTCCAATTATCAGGGATAATGGGCAATTTTTCTATATAAGCAAAAATAACAGCCATATAAAAACGCATCTCCTTAAAAAGTTATTATAATTAAGTGTATGAAAAAACTTTACGCCTGCGCAACTTGCCTGTTATTTTTAAGCGCGTGTTATACGCCGCTGAACAACTCCGGGGTGGCCACTACCAAAAAATGGTTGGAAATTGCCGCCACCCGCACCGATTTTGACGGCAAACAGTACGACTCCTGCTACCGCTTTGACCTGCGCTTTTGGCCGCAGGAAGCCGCCCAAGCGCTGGACTTGCAGGCTAGCTGCATTTCCGCTTGTTGTTGGCGTACTGAAAAGCCGTCCGTCACGCTGGATTTTAATAAAAATTTCAAACAGAATTTGGCCCGCTACGGCAGAGCCTATTATTACGAGCCGGGGCAAATCACGCTATCCGTCACGCATAGCCGTTTTGTAAACACCACGCGCGTGGCGGTAGAGCCCCGGGGGAGCATTTCCCATAACGGACTTGTAAAATTAAAATATAAATTGGTGGAAGACCCCTCCCGCCAAGCCCAATTAAAAGTGCAGGCAGAACTGGCAGCGGCCGAACGCGCGGCCCAAGCCCGCTTAAAAGCTGCAACCGAGGCCCAAAATGCCCGCCAAGCGGCACAAGCGCGCCGGGCCCAAAAATTGCTTATCCAACAAGCGGGCGCGGCGATTGACGGCTATTTGTATCGGGTCAACAAGACCTACAAACAAAAAGGGTGGATTTTTTTAATCAGTGACCGCCTTTTTACCCCGGTTCAAACCGGGGCTGACCAATGGAAAATCACTTGCCATACGCGGGTCCAAAAAGGGAAAACCGCGGACCAATTAACCAAATCCACCCTTACTTGCGGCACTTGGGCCGTTAATACGGAAACCGCAACCGTAAAACCCCTGAACAAAAAAGCGCGGGATATTATAAAATAATGCTTAAAACTTTTCTGATTCAAGTCCAATCAATAAGAGCGCATTTATATGGCATAACAACTATATCCGCTTTCTAATGCAGGAATAGCCGTTTGTGAATAAGTTTTACAAAAACTTTCACCTTCTTTATCCCCAGTAATAGCAAGACAACTAATAGGAATATCTGAATTTAAGTATTTTATAATCCAAACTCGCCTGTTCATGGTGCCACCCACACGATGGGCTTGTATATGAGCAATAGGAGTATCCATATTGTGCAGTTCCACCTCGTAATTTTTGGTTGCATAATAAGCCCCCGATGGATTATTGGGTAAAGAAATATCCAACATAGAAAAGTCAGATGCCCAATTGCCATTTGCCATCTTATACACTTCTTGTGCGGTAGTTAAACTCTTTACCAAGGTAATAGCTTCCGCCATTCTGGATTTTTCTACTGCTTTTGTGTATTGCGGTAAAGCAACACCGGCTAAAATGCCGATAATCAGTACAACCACCAATAATTCTATCAGCGTAAAGCCGCCTAAACGGCTGATATTTGCGTTTTTCATGTAAAACCTCATTTTTTGATAAATTTTGCTTATAACAAAATTTATCAAAAAAAAAAAACAAAACAACC
>CAKUDJ010000113.1 GCA_934644855.1 uncultured Elusimicrobiales bacterium | reverse complement strand
GCCATGAAAGAAGCCTCCGAAGGCGAATTGAAAGGCATTTTGGGCTACACCGAAGAAGCCGTTGTATCTTCCGACTTCTTGGGCTGCCCGTTGACCTCTATTTTTGACGCCAAAGCCGGCATTGCGTTGACCGATACCTTCGTTAAAGTAGTTTCTTGGTACGATAACGAAATCGGCTACTCCAACAAAGTGTTGGACCTCATTGCCCACATGGCTTCCGTCAACAAATAAGTTGATTTAGCCGCATAAAGGCGGGCCCGTAAGGGCTCGCCTTTTTTTGTGTAAGTGTGGAAAATAGCGCCAACCGGGCACCGTATAAAGGGTTGTCCGGGGCCGCCTTGTTTTGCGTGGGGGAAAAACGGATAGGCCAAAAACCGCTAAAAAGGGTTTGGCAGGGAAAATCCGCCTGTGGTCTTCGGCTTCATCAAAAAAAATGTAAAGCATTTTCCCAACTTTTATTTTACGCAGAATTTGCTACAATACAAAAAACAAGAGGGGGTTTTTATGAAAAAATATCTTGCCGCTTTTGCCGCTGTCCTGTTGGCGGTGCCGGGGGTGTTTGGCGCGCAGGCGCGCACATTGCGCGTGCAAGCCTCGGCCGAGGTTCAAGTTCCGCCCAACCGGGTCACCATTACCGTCGGGGTATCGGCCCAAAATGCCAACTTAAAACAAGGGGCCGAAACCTTACAGAAAACCACGGCACAAATTTTGCAGTTTTGCCGCCAATGGAACATCAAAGAAAAAAACTTACAAACGCAAAATGTGTCCGTCTATCCGCAATATCCCGGGGAATATTCGCCCAAGCAAACCCAAACGCTCTACCGTTTGAACCAAACCTTGTCCGTCACTTTGGAAGATTTAGCCCGGTATGATAAAATTTTATACGGTTTACTGCAAAACGGAGCCAATCAAATAGAAAGCGTGGAGTTTTATTCTTCACAGGAAGCCAAATACCGGCAAAACGCCTTGCGCCAAGCTGTTAAAAAAGCGCGCGAAAAAGCTGAATTACTGGCGCAGGAAGCCGGCGTAAAGTTGGGCAAAGTGCTTACTTTGGAAGAAGAAAATTCCTCTTTTGGCACCTTTGCAAATGCCAGGCAAAACTTTTTTGCGGCCGATTCCGGGACGCAAAATACGTTGGCGCCGGGCCTTATTTCCGTGCAGGCAAAAGTGGGGGTTGTGTATCAAATAAAGTAATTCTCCGTCGGAACATATTTCAAAAAGTCCTATGTAATTTTTTTACATAGGACTTTTTATTTTAGAATTGCCCGACGGTAAAATCATAAAATTTAATAAGTAAATAAAATTTACATATCTTTATTGAAAAGGATGAAAAAGATGAAAAAGATACTTTCTGTCATGTTGGCGCTTCTTGTACTGCCAAGCCTGGTAAATGCGCAAACTCAAAAGCAAATTATCAGACAAATAGAAAAACAAATAGAGCGCTCCATTAAAAAACAGGTGAAACGCAAACCCGGCAGAGCTTCTAAAAGAACGCTTAAAATTGTTCGCACCGGAGCGGCAGAAAAAGCTGCCAAGACTATGGAACGCAAAGCGGCCTTAGCCCGCAAAAATTGGCATGTCGGCCAGTTGTCCCTCAAAGAGCATGAGCATAGAACCGATGCTTTTTTGCGCGGGTTATTGTTCGGCGGGCCCAGCCTGGTTTCCTTTACCTCTTACGATAGTTTATTAAAACAGTTGGAAGCGATTGACGCGGCTATTGCCGGGCATACACTCCAGGTGGTCCCTGCGGAGCGGTTATCCAAGGAAACACGCCGCCTCAACAAACCCATGGCCCGGGATTTACTGCTTAAAAACAAAGCGCAAGTAATTAACGGCTATGCGTTGACGGATGACTTTTTGGAAGGGTACTATCTGCGCCGGATTTACCCGTATTTATCTAAACCTTCTTTTCAGGCGGATAAATCCGGCCATCTGTACCGCGGTATTTATATGACGGTGGACGAATTGGCCGCCACATTAAAAGACGGCTTTTTAACCAAAATGAATACGTGGTCTACCGGCGCCAAAAAGGGGCAACAGATGATTAGTTTTTCCACCTCCACCGGGGAAGCCATGACCTATATTTTCCAAACCTCCGGGCATCACCCCAACGGCATTGGGGTAGTGTTTGAGGTAGATAAAGACTTGCCCGGTTTGGAATATTGGAACGACCCGGTGTTGAACTCCACCAAAACCATTTACCATTGTTATAAAGACGTGCCGGCCAACCGAATCCGCAACGTATATATTTACGGGGAATTTGGACTGGAAAGCTTGGTGGAAATTTTGATTAAAGCCCAAAAAGGCCAAGTGAAAAGCAACCAAGATTGGGTAAGAATCTTCAACGGAGGAATTTTCGGCCGGTAAAAAAATTTAAGTGTACTTATCCGGCCATAAAAGCCGGGTGGGTGCACAAAGGGTACAAGATAGGCGGAGTGTAATAACTCCGCCGTTTTTATTTATTTCCGGGCGTATGCCCGGGGAACGCCGCCCTATTTATAATAAAAAAATACCCCTGCCTGTATGCGGTAGGGGTATTAGTTTGCCAAAAGGGGCTTTATTTAATGGTCGGTTTATCTAAATCCGCCTTGGAAACCAAAGACTTTACTTTGGCTTGCTTAAAAATATGGCTGAAAGACAGCGCCACGCCCACATATACATTTTCCCCGCGTGGGCCCATATATTTGCCTTGGGCCGTATAATAATTGACAAACGGGGCAATATACACTTCTTTGAACATCTGCACTTCTACACGCGCATCCAGTTCAAGTTCGTAATCCAAATCGGTCGCTTGGCGGCGGGATTCGTGTAAATAATCGCGGAACAGGGCGGAAAATTGCGCTTTTACGCCTTCGCGCATGGGGGCTTCCAGGCGCAGGCCTGCTTCCCAGGCCAACTTTTCCGAAGACGGATTATATGTTTGGTCCGATTCGCCCACTACTGCGGCGTATAAAGCTTTTAAGTAGTTGCCGTCAAAAATTTTGGCACCCAACATACCACGGTAAATTTTGCGGCGGGGGGAATGGGCCAATTTGGTAAATTCGGTTTCGTAGCCGATATTGGCAAACGGGCCGGCTTCAAACCCGCCCAAAAAATCGTTAGCGTGCCACAGGCGTTGTGTGTAGCCGGTGGTGAACAAAATGCGGTCGGCATTTTCGTTCGTCAGGTTTTCTCCGTTCACGGGGCGGATGCGCGTGCGGCCGTAATCCATCAGCAACGTGTTGGACCAGAGCCAATTTTGGGAATAATAATCGGCTAAACCGTGGAAAGTTCCCGTTAAACTGGTTTGGGAATCCGCCGTCAGGCGGGCATCCGGGAAACCCTGGTATTCTTTGGCGTAGCGGACCTCGGTAGAGGTGGCATTCAGGGCCAGTTTTTTAAGTTCCACTTGCCAACCGCTCATGTCCTCTTTTTGGGCAAAAGCGGGCATTGCCGCCGCCAAAACAAGGGGCAGAACGGCATATTTTACAAATTTTAACATGTGTTCTCCTGATAATAAACTTGCAGCTTAGGGCGGAATAATCCGCCTATATATTGTAGTTAATTTGGGGCAAGCACCGCAATTTTTGTGCTTGCGGAGTGACAAGACGCTCCAAAAATAATAAAATATATACGGAAGGGAAAACCTACCCTTACTCTAGATGTTAATTAAGGAAGAATATTAAGATTATGCCTAAAAATACTGACTTTTGCAAAATCGTCGCGACCATCGGTCCCGACACCAGCGATGAAAAATCTATTGACGCGTTGGTACAAGCGGGTGTGTCCGTGTTCCGCTGCAACTGCAGCCACGGTTCCTTGCC
>CAKUDJ010000112.1 GCA_934644855.1 uncultured Elusimicrobiales bacterium | reverse complement strand
CATCAGCCGCAAAACCGCGTTGCGGCGCTTTTGGCAAGACTGGGGATGTTTGACGGGGTCAAAACGCACCGGGGATGGAATCATCCCCGCCAGGGTGGCCGCCTGCGCGACGGACAACTCCGCCGCCGGACAACCAAAGTAATAATTGGAAGCCGCCTCTACCCCTTGGGTCAGCGCACCGAACTCCAACAAATTAAAATATTCTTCCAAAATTTCTTCTTTCGTTTTTCCGCGCTCCAATAACAGCGCGTTCCACGCCTCTTTGGCTTTGCCCCACAACGTGCGCGGGCGGGGCTCAATCACGCGCGCCAACTGCTGGGTAATGGTGGACGCGCCGGACACCACTTCCCCCTCCTTGGCGTTTTGCCACGCGGCGCGCAAAACGGCTTTATAGTCCACCCCCGGGTGCATAAAAAAGCGTTTATCTTCGGCCGATACTGCCGCCAAAATAAGCCAGGGCGATACTTGGGCCAATTCTACCGGGCGGAAATACGTTTGCTGTTGGGATAAATACCCGCGCATGGGTACGCCGTAGCGGTCATAAATTTGCAAAGACGGCGCCAAAGAAATTTCTTCCCCGCCGGACAGACGGGGAAGAAAACACAAACAAACGGCCAGTAAAACATACTTTTTCATTACGGTTCTATACGCAGGGTTTGGGTAGCCGTACGGCCGAACACCGCCGGCTCATACATCATGTGCGCCCAGGCACTCGGGTATGCAAACGTGCCCGGCACCGTGGACGACACCAAATAAGTAAACGTATGTTCCCCGGCGGATAAATAATCGGCAAATGCCACAATGCGAGAGTCATACTGTTCACTTCTAAAGAAGCTCCCCCAATCCGGCGTTTGCAAGTCGGCTCCGTCCGCGGTGGCTCCGTCCGCCACGGCTACATCAGCCTGACTTTCGGTAGCCAGGGCCGTACTCACTAATTCAAACCCGGCCGGTAAAAAGTCCTCCAGTACCACAAAAGAGCGGGAGCCGGAAGATTTTACCGTCAGCGTCACTTTGTAGCGTTCCCCGGCCTTAAACGCTTGCACGGCTTTGCCGTCCAACGTGGTAAGGGCGCGTTTTACGCTAAACCCGGCATCCACCGGCGTATCAAAATACAGCGGCGCGTACACTTGGCTGAGCGCATAAAATAGCGTGCCGGAGCCGTTTTTGGTAAACACGGCTTGAGCTTCTTTCCCCGCCGCATACACTTGGCTAAACGGCACCGCAAAGGTTTGCGCGTTTACACTGCGCCCCGCAAAAGAAGCCGTTAATTTTTGGGCGGCCCCTAACTGGATAGCCGCAGTAAAATCCGGCTCCGCGCTTTCCTGCTTGCGGTAGTAAGTATCCAACGCGCCGAATACCGCCGCGTTTACACTGGTGTTTTCCCAACGGCCTTGCGCGTTTAGCTGGGTCATCAGCCAGTTAACCACCTTGTACGGGGCGGGTATTTCCACCCCGGCTTGCAGGGCGGCATCCAAGGTAATGGCGGTAGTTTTGACGTCTTCAAAATGCAACCACGGCAAGGCAGACGAAGCCTGAAAGTGAACGGTATTAGGCAGAATAACGGCCCCGGCAAGCAGTAAATCCGCCAGGTTTTGCCGTTCTGCGGCGGAACCGTATTTGCCGGACACAGAAGCTTTTAACAAGTAAGCCACCGCCGCCTGCGGCAGATTTTCACGCTTCATATACAAGGTATTAAAGCGCGCGGTTTCTTTTTGGTTGTATAACGCCAGCACATATACGGCGTACGCGTGGGCGGTGTCTTTTTCCGCCTGGGAATACGGGTAGGCCATGCGGTTTTGCGTGCCGAACGAATTTTTAAGCCATTTTACGGCGGCGGACAACGCTTTTTCGTCCACGCGGTAGCCTTTTTGTTTGGCCAAATAGTTTACTTCCAACGCATAAGCCGTCACATACGGGTCCGGCAGGGAGTCCGGCCAATAGGCAAACCCGCCCGACGGATACTGATATTTGGCAATTTCGTCCAAAATGGCCTGCGTTTGTTGGCGCAATGCGGCGGTGTCGCCCAATTTGAACGCATCAATTAAATCCGCCCCTTGCACCACAGGCAAGATTTTAGACATTTTTTGTTCCAAACAATCGTACGGATAAGTAAGCAAATACAGCATGGAGCCTTTCAAGTTTACAAGCGCGGTGGAAGAAACCGCCGTTTCCACCCGGTTATTGCCTTGCAAATTGAGGTTTTCCGGCTCTTGCAAAACTTCCTTTTGGGTGGAAGCAGTAGCGGCATAAGTGGATAAAGTTTGCTCTTTTTCCACCGTTTCCACCGTAAACTTCACTTTTACGCCGTCACTTTCCTGCGCGCCCCGGGCCGTAAAAGCAATTTCCGCCGGGCCGTTTTCCACAGCCTCACAATCCCAATACACGGCTTGAGAAGTTCCTTTGGCTACGCTGATAACTTTTTCTTCTTGCGCCAGTTTAACGGCCCCGGTGGCCGCCGCACTCAATTTGAGCTGGCCTTTTTTATCGGCGTAATTATGCACCACGGCCCCGCACAAAAAGCGGTCCCCTTTGCGGGCAAAGCGCGGCAGGGCGGACGTAAGCATAAGGGGTTTGGCTACCTTAATACTGCTTTCGGCCGAGCCGAACTCCGCCGCCGTCACGCCGACGGCCATTACGCGAAATGTAGTTAAGTTATCCGGCAGTTTGAATTTTACCTCTGCGCGGCCTTTGGCGTCCGTCACCACATTGGCGTTAAAGTAGGGCGTAAATTCAAACTTGCCGCGCAAATCCGCGCCGCCCAGTTGGTTCAACGCACCGCCGCCACCACCGCGGTTTTCGCCCTTTTCGCCAAAGTTGCGCTGGCCGATAATCAAGGAGCGGTTATCCGCCGTGGAAACCGCCACCGGGCGGGAGCCGTAAAACGCCTTAAACAAGTCCGGCGTTTTATAGGCCGTAAGCGCTAAAATACCTTCGTCCACCGCGTAAACGGTCACTTCCGCCGGCACATTTTTGCCTTTCACCCGCGTACGCAGGGAAAGGGTCACTTCTTCGCCGGGGCGGTATTCTTTTTTATTGGTTTTTAATTGGGTATCCAGGCGGCGGCTTTCCGGCTGCACATTCAAAACAGCGTAGCCTTGTTTGGCTTGCGGTTTGCCCAAATCCAACCCGTCCGCATCAAAATCCATAGAACTGCGCCCGCGTACCAACGTCACGCTGACGTACACATTGGGCAGGTATTCCGGCTTGACGGGCACTTCCACATAATCCGCCCCGCCTTTAACGGGTGCCGTCCACGCATCCAACACTTTTTCGCGCTCCACGCTTACCAGCGCCAGGGCGTTTTCGTACGGGGATTCCACCTGCACTTTTGCCGTTTGGCCCGGCTTGTAGGAGTCTTTATCCGTTTTTAAGGTTAAAATATCGTCATCCGATTTTTTCCAATAGGCCTCCCCCTTGCCAAACACAACAAACTGGAACCCGCCCAATACTTTGCGCCCGGCGGAATCCTGCGTGGAAAAAGTAATGTAATAAGAGCCCGGCTCCGTGGGCGTATACGCATAGCGGTAGCCTTCCGCCGGCAAGGTAAAAGCGGACGACGGAAAATCCGTCACTTTTTTACTGCTGACCCATTCCAAGCGGCCCGAAAGCCCTGTTTTACGCACGCTGAACCATTGTTCTTTGCGTATTTCCACCTTTACGGCCGCTGTGGTGCGTACCCCGGCCGGAGTGACGGCCACTACGTCCGCCTCTATGGGTTTGCCGACCTCGGTATTGGAAACATCATTTTTTACGCCCAAATAAAACCCGGCCGGGCTCAACCGTACAGACGTGCGGGCGAACAGCTCTTGGTTCGCCGGAGATTGAACCCCGGCTTCCGCATAAATATCT
>CAKUDJ010000111.1 GCA_934644855.1 uncultured Elusimicrobiales bacterium | reverse complement strand
GCCTTGGACCGCCTGGCCTACCGGGACCCGATTACAGGTTTTGATAATTGGGCCAAAAAATCAGCCCAAGTACAGGAGCTTTTGCAAAATAATCCCGCGCAGCCTTATGCCATGGTGACCTTGGATGTGGACCGCTTCCAAGTAATAACGCATTTATACGGGGTTCAGGCAGGAGATGAACTCTTGCGGCGGATAGCGCAGATATTGGACAGCCATTTACGGGCGGGGGAGGAATTTTCCCGCGTGGAGGCGGACCGCTTCCAACTGTTGCTTAAATATACCGACGACGGCCAAATGCGCAACCGCTTACAGTTGATGAACGAAGAAATAACCGCATTAAAACCGGGGAAAACGGAATCTTACAGCGTGATGCTTTCTTTTGGGGTTTATGTAATTACGGACAAGCGTATGCCCCTGGAAGAAATGTTAAACCGTTCTTTTATGGCGCGCCATACGGTAAAAAACAGCGTGGATGTGGTGGCTTTTTTTACGCCCAGTATGTTGGACCAAATTAATTTTGAAAAGAAACTGGAAGACGGTATGGAGCGTGCGTTCAAACAAGGGGAACTGGCGGCGCGCTTCCTGCCGGTAAAAAATTTGCAAACCGGCAAAGTTGTCCGCGCTTGCGTGCG
The DNA here is from genome assembly GCA_934644855.1 of uncultured Elusimicrobiales bacterium. GTDB lineage: Bacteria > Elusimicrobiota > Elusimicrobia > Elusimicrobiales > Elusimicrobiaceae > Avelusimicrobium. Next base: position 3,235 of record CAKUDJ010000111.1, on the reverse strand, counting down.
CGCCTTTTGGAACCACCCGGAATACGGCGTTTTGCCCGGGTATGCGTTCCGTGCCGTGTTTGAGCGCACGGGGATTGCGCGGCGGGTGGATAAATTCCTGTTGGAAGAAACCTTCCGGCTGCTCGCGCAAAAAACGGAACTTGAAACCGTTTCAATGACGCTTTCCCCGTTGCACGCATACAACCCGTATTATGCGGAGGAGTTGAAAAAAACGGCTCAAAAATATCAGGTAAATCCGGCCCGCTTGGAATTGGATATGGCGTTGGAAATCCCGGGCCATAAACCGCATTTTTTAATCAGCCTGGCCCAAGCCTTAAAAAAGGAAGGTTTTTTGGTGGGGATTCACCACTTTGGAGAGGGGGCCAATATGTTTGAATTTTTATCCCGCGTACAGACGGATTGCCTGAAAGTATGGTTGGGGTCCGCCGCTTCCGGCTATGGGAGCGGGCAGGAAAGCCGGCTGTTAGCCGCCTTGGCGCAACTGGCGCAAGCCTTGCAGACGGAAGTGGAAATGGACGGTGTGCAAACGCAAGAACAAGCGGCGTACCTGCAAGCGGCCGGGTTTAAGTTTGTTTCCGGCCCGGTCAACGGCCCGGCCTTATCGGCCGGAGAATTATTGGATTTACTGGCTAAAGAATAAAAATGCACACGGGGGACAAAACAAAAAGTTGTCCCCCGTGCGTTATGAAATCGGTCCGTGTGTCTGTTATATAATAATCAGGCGTATAGCCATAATTACCAGTATCAGCCCGGCAATAAATTCAAAGCGTTTGCTGGTAATCATTTGCGTGTTTTTGCTCCCCAAGTGGAACCCCAATAACGTAAACCCGAAAGAAATGGCCATTAAAATTAAAATCTGCGGGAACCATCCTTTTTGCATGGTGTCAACGGCAAAGCCCACTAAAAACGCATTCATACCAATCAGGGCGGATATTTTTACCAATTTGCGGTTGTCTTCGGTGTCCAAATCTGTAAAACTGGGGGATTTTTCAATAGATTCCAACATAAACTTAATGCCCAGTAGCAAAATAAAGGCAAATGCTACCCAGTTTTGCGCCAGGTAAAGCACATCATTAAAGCAGATAACGCTTAACAAATAGCCAAAACCGAATAACAGCGCATTAAACGCTGCAAAAAAAATGGCTACTTTGATGGAAAACACGTTTTTGTTTTCCGGCTTCATCTTCATGGCGGACATATTGGCCGACACCATATTGTCCACGCAAATACACAAAAAAATAATTGTCACGGCGATAATGCCCATGCTACGCTCCTTACTGCTGTATTAGTTGCCAAATTCTACCAAATGCCCAACCCGCCTAGCAAGAGTTTTGTTCCTATTCCTGCCAATGCAACGCCGCCCAGGGCTTCCATTATTTTACCAAAGCTGCGCCCCAGTTTTGCCCCTAACCAAAAGCCGAGGCAACTGGTTCCGAGTACGCAAAAAGTAAGGGTAATAACCGTCAGCCAAAACGGCGCGTCAGTTAAAGATAGCGCCACCCCCACCAGCAAGGCATCCAAACTGGTGGCTATGGCAAGCGCAACCACCGTTTTGGCGGTGTTTAAGCGGCACAGGGCGGAGGCTTCTTTATCCGCTTGCTTCTCAAACGCGCCGCGTACCATACGCGCCCCGATAAATACCAATACGGCAAACGCTACCCAATGGTCAAAGCGGTCTATCCACCGCCCGAGCTGTTCCCCGCATAACCACCCGGCGGTGAACATCACAAAATGTGCTGCCGCAAAGGCCGCGCTTACGCCCCATACGGTGCGGGCCCGCAGGCGGCAATGTTCGGCACAGCCTGCCGCAATCGTGACGGCAAAATTATCCATAGATAAGCTTAAAGCCACCAACAGGCCGGATAATATTAACATATACATTATCATAACATTTTTTATAAGATAGAATGATATAGGAACAACGCTATGGAAACATTAAAAGAACTGTATAAAATTGGCATGGGCCCTTCCAGCAGCCATACCATGGGCCCCCGCAAAGCGGCAGATGCGTTTAATAAACAATATCCCGAAGCGTGTGCGTTTCGGGCCGTCCTGTACGGCTCTTTGGCGGCTACCGGCAAGGGCCACCTGACCGATTTTACCATTAAAGAAGCTTTTGACCCCAAGCCCGTAGAAATTGTATGGGAAGAAAAAACCTTTTTGCCCCGCCACCCCAACGCCCTGCGCTTGCAAGCGTTGGACCAAGCCAACCACATTATAGCGGAACATTTGGTGTATAGCGTAGGCGGCGGCGCCATCCGTGATGATGCGGACTTTAACCGCCCGCCCAAAAGCGTTTATCCGCATAAATCCATGGCGGAAATTTTAGATTATACCGCCGATAAAGGGATGCTGCTTTGGGAATATGTGGAAGAATTTGAAGGCCCGGAAATTTGGGATTATTTGGCGCGGATTTGGCAAACCATGCAGAATACCATGCAAAGCGGCCTGGCCAAGCGCGGTGTGTTGCCGGGCTCGCTCAATTTGGAACGCAAAGCCCGCCGTTATTTATACAAGGCGGAAAATTCCCCGCAATATTTGCGCCGGATGAATAATTTATTTGCGTATGCGCTCGCGTGTTCCGAAGAAAACGCCGCCGGCGGGCAGGTGGTCACGGCGCCTACCTGCGGTTCCTGCGGGGTGCTTCCGGCCGTGTTGCGGCTGATTAAAGAAATTTGCGCCTTTGAAGACATTACCATTTTACACGCGTTGGCTACGGCCAGTTTGTTCGGCAATATGGCTAAAATGAACGCGTCCATTTCCGGTGCGGAAGTGGGCTGCCAGGGGGAAATCGGCGTGGCTTGTGCCATGGCCGCCGCCGCTACCTGCCAGTTGGAGGGGGGCGATAACCAACGCATAGCCTACGCCGCCGAAATGGGGTTGGAACACCATTTGGGCCTGACGTGTGACCCGGTGGACGGTTTAGTGCAAATCCCTTGTATAGAGCGCAACGCGCTCGCGGCTTCCCGTGCGCTAGATTGTGCCACGTATGCGTTAATGTCGGACGGACACCACCGTGTTTCTTATGATGACGTTTTGGCTACCATGATGCAAACCGGGCACGATATGAAAACCGAATACCGGGAAACCGCGCATGGCGGATTGGCTCGTTTTTTCAAAAAAAAGTATTATACTTTGAAAGAGAAGGCTACCAAGCATCCCAAAGAGGGGGATAAGTAGCCGGGGGGTAAAATGAAAGTATTAGATGCTATTTTTAAGCGGCGCAGCGTGCGCC
>CAKUDJ010000110.1 GCA_934644855.1 uncultured Elusimicrobiales bacterium | reverse complement strand
CCTTGATGGAGCCGGGCATGGATAAAGTGTTGGGCTCTGCCGGCGTAAAACTCAGCCGGAAGCCGGTAAAAGGCAACCGGGGGGACAGCCCGCTTAATAACTGGGTGGCGGATGTCTGCCGTGCGTACAGCGGTGCGGATGTTTTCATCCACAACAACGGCGGTACCCGCGTAGATTTGGAACAAGGCACCATTACCAAGCGGGATTTGGTCAACATGCACCCGTTCGGCAATAAAATTTCCCAAGTAAAAGTAAGCGGTAAATTTTTGGAAAAATTTGTAAAATACGGCCTGGCCCCGCGGAATTTGTTTTCTTATTCCGGCTTGCAGATTGAATACAAACTGCGCAAAGGCAAAGTGCAAGACCTTAAAATTTGGGTCAACGGCCAGGCGTTGGATAAAAACAAAACTTATCTAATAGCTACCAATACTTATATCGCCGAGGGCGGCAGCGAGGGGTGGCCCTTCAAGCAAATCCCGGCGGCGGATAAAAAACAGGTAGGGGATTTATCTATTCAGGAAATTATGGAAAAAGCCATAGAAACCACCAGCCCGTTGGGCGCGGTGGAAACAGGGCGCATTATTATTAAATAACTATGAAAAAACGGCTTTTGGTTTTTGCGTTGTTGGGGCTTGCCTGCCTGTGCGGCTGCCAAAAAGAGGTTAAAACATTGGACGTATTTTATACGTCGGATGTGCAAGGCTTTTTTTGGACCCGCCCGGAGCCGCGCTTTGGCAACCGGGAAGTGGGCGGTTATGCGGTACTTAAAAATTTTCTGGCAACGCAAAAACAGCCGTATATTTTATTAGACGGCGGCAACTGGTTCAGCCAAACGCCGGAGGGGTTGCTTTCCAAGGGCGGTTTTTTGCCGCAGTTGGCGGGCTCCGTTCCGTATACGGCGGCGTCTGTTGCGGATAAAGATTTGGTGTTCGGTTGGCCGTCTTTGCGGCAGATTTTGCAGCAAATGCCGTATCCGTATGTGATTTCCAACTTAACGATTGACGGCAAAAACCCGTGGCCCACGCACGATTATTTAATCCGGGAAGTCAACGGTATTAAAATCGGCCTGTTTGCTTTACTGGACCCGAAACCCGTTAATTCCACCCACCGTTTAACGGGTATGCGCGCCACGGACCCGGTGGCTACCGCTAAAGAAATGAGTGAACGCCTGAAAGAAAAAGGCGTGCAAATTGTTATTTTGCTCAGCTCCGTAGGCTCGCCGGAAAAAGAAGGTATCAGCGATTCAACCATCGCGGAAGAAGCCCCGAATATAGACCTGATTTTAAGCTCCAATATGGACCGCGAAAACGCCGAAACGGACAAAATCAATAAAACGTTTATCGTGTATCCCGGCTCCAAACTGGATTCTTTGGCCCGGGTGCGCCTGACTTTTGATAAGAACAACCAGTTGACGGATATTGCCTTTACGGACGTGCTTTTATCCCGGGATGACTACGGCGAAGACAGCGAAATTGCCGCCGCCACCGCCGCTTTGCGGCAGGAAACCCAACGCAAAATGAATGCCCGTGTGACGACGGCCGAAACCGCCGTGCGCGGCGCGTGGAGCCGGGAATCGGCCCTGGGGAATTTATTAACGGATTGTTTGCATAAATGGTCCCGCTTAGACGGCGCCGTGCTGAATTCGGATTCTATCCGCCAAAGCCTGCCGGCGGGGCGCGTGACGGAATACGACGTCTATAAAATGTATCCGTATAGCGACGCCGTCACTTTTGTCACGCTCAAAGGGCGTGCTTTGCAACGCGCGTTGGAAGCCTCCCTGGCGGCAAAAGATAACTTCCCGCAAATTTCCGGTATGAGCGTGGAATATACCGTTAAACCGGGGGAACAACCCCGCATTAAACGCATTGTGTTTGACGGCGGCCGCGTACTCCGCCCGCAGGATACCTACCGTGTTGCCATGACGGACCATGTGATGGCGGGCGGTTTCGGGCATGACGAATTTATTAACGCATTGGAATTTAAGAACACCTTTGTAGAGGCCCGCCAAATTATGCGTACCTGCCTGTTAAAATATAAACAGTTGGAAGTCCCCCAAACGGGCCGTTGGAAAAAAGTACAATGAGCGGCCTGATTCATCCTTTACAAATCGGCACGGTGGCCTGCGCCAATAATTTGGTGTTGGCTCCCATGGCCGGCATTACGGATTCTCCGTTCCGCGTGCTTTGTTTGCGGGGCGGGGCGGGGCTAGTGTGTGCGGAAATGGTTTCCGCCCATGCGTTGCATTACGGCAACCCGCGCAGCGGGCGGATGTTGCAAGTCAACGCCAAGGAACACCCGGTTTCTATGCAAATTTTCGGCTCGGATGAAGAAACCATTGCCCAGGCGGCTCGCAACGCGCAAGAAGCCGGGGCGGATATAGTGGACTTAAACGCCGGGTGCCCCGTTAAAAAAATTAATAAAGCCGGGGCCGGGTGCGTGCTGATGAAAGAGCCCGATAAGTTGGCCCGCTTGATAGAAGCCGCCGTAAAAAGCGTAAAAATTCCCGTTACCTTAAAAACGCGCATCGCCTTAAACCATAAAGAATTTTTAGGGGCCCGCTTGGCCCAATTAGCCGAAAGCGCCGGAGCGGCGGCCGTCACCATGCACGCGCGTGCGGCGGTGGATGTGCATAGCGGCGCGCCGGATGTGGAGGCGTTGGCCCGCGTGTGTGCGGCGGTAAAAATCCCGGTAATCGGCAACGGCGGCGTATTAACCGCGCAAGATGCGGTAAAGTTTTTGCAGGCCGGTTGCGCCGGGGTGATGATTGGGCGCGGCGCGGTGGGCAACCCGCTTATTTTTGGGGATATTATCGCGGAGCTGACCGGGCAGGCCCCGGCGGCCCATACGCCTAAAGAGCGTCTGAAAACGTACCAGGCCCTGATAGAAGAAAACGTATCTTTTTACGGGGAGCGAATTGGTATCAACCGTAGCCGCAAAACCGCCGGATATTGGATAAAAGATTTCCCCAACGCGGCCGAGGTGCGCGGGCAATTTGTGCGCATAGATACCCTGGCCGGGGTGCGGGAACTTTTTGCCCGCGTGTTGGAAATACTGTAAATATCTGTTATAAATTGCAAAAAACACGCCAGATTTTGCTATAATATATAGGAAACCACGAGTCATTAAAGACAGCGGCCACCACTCCGCTGCGCATTAATTACAAAAGGTAGAATAAACATGACAAAAACTTTTTTGCCTTCCGTCAAGGAAGTTGAAACCTCCCGCAAATGGCACCATATTGATGCCAGCGGCCAGACCTTAGGCAGATTGGCTACTCAAATTGCCGTCTTGCTGATGGGTAAACACAAAAGAACCTACACTCCTAGCATGGATTGCGGTGACTTTGTTGTTGTGACCAATGCGGCCAAAGTAGCTTTTACCGGCAACAAGCTGGAACAAAAAGTATACTTTTCCCACTCCGGTTATGCTAAAGGCGGTAAAGAAACCCCGCTCAAAAGACAGATGGAAAAAGACCCCACCCGCGTTATTGAATTGGCGGTAAAGAGAATGTTGGACGTCAACAGACTCCGCGCCCCCAGAATGAAACGCCTTAGACTGTTCGCCGGCGAAGAACATACGTTTGGTCATCGCTTTGGCAAATAAGAGGGAAATGATTTATGAACAATACGAAAGAACTTAAAACCGGAAGAAGAAAAACCTCCGTCGCCCAGGTTGAATTGTTAAAAGGCAAGGGTGATATTACCATTAACACCAAATCTTTGGAAGAATACTTCGGCGGTTGCGAACGCTACAAAGCGGCCGTAAAAGCCCCGCTGGTGTTGACCAATTTGGATAAAGAATATGATGTAAAAGCTAAAGTAGTAGGCGGGGGGGTATCCTCCCAAGCCGGCGCCGTGCGCCACGCGATTGCCCGCTCTTTGGCTAACATTAGCGAAGACGTTAAAAAGGCCGTCAAAAAGGCTGGCTTCCTTACGCGCGACCCGCGTATGGTGGAAAGAAAGAAACCTGGTCAGCCGGGTGCCCGCAAACGCTTCCAATTCTCTAAACGTTAATTG
>CAKUDJ010000109.1 GCA_934644855.1 uncultured Elusimicrobiales bacterium | reverse complement strand
GCACATATTCGGACACCGCATCTTTGGTAATCAGTACCCCGGCGGCGTGAATACCCGTATGGCGTTTGAGGCCCTCCAACTTATGGGCCATATCAAACAGGCGTTTGCTTTGGGGGTTGGTGTCAATTTCCTTTTTAAGCTCGTTGATTTCCAAGGCTTTATCCAAGGTCATTTTGGGGTCGTTGGGAATCATTTTGGCAATACGGTTGGCCTCGGCGACCGGTATGCTCATGGCGCGGGCGACGTCTTTTAAGGCCAGTTTGGCTTTCATGGTACCAAAGGTAATAATTTGGGAAACGCGGTCATGCCCGTATTTGCCGCGCACATAGTCAATCACGCGCCCGCGGCCCGCGTCCGACATATCAATATCCAAGTCGGGCATACTTACGCGGTCCGGGTTCAAAAAGCGTTCAAACAGCAGTTTGTTTTGGATAGGGTCCACGCGTGTAATATCCATACTGTACGCCACCAAAGAGCCGGCGCCGGAGCCGCGCCCCGGGCCTATGGGAATATCGTTCGCGCGGGCCCAGTTGATAAAGTCCTGCACAATCAGGAAGTAGCAGTCAAACCCCATGGTAATAATTACATTAAATTCAAATTCCAACTGCTTCCAGTAGTCGTCCGGCACGTTGCCGTGCATTTTTTTAACCAACCCTTTGCGGCAAATATCCTTAAAATATTCGGCCGAGGTGGGGAACTCTTTGGGGATTTCAAAATTCGGCAAAATAAAGCCGTGTTTGGGGAATTCCAAATTGCATTTTTCCGCAATTTCCAGCGTATTGGCGCAGGCTTCGGGCGTGTGGGCAAACAGCGCGCACATTTCTTCCGGCGTTTTGAAATACAGCTCGTGCGACATCTGCAGGCGGTGCGGGTCATTTAAGGTTTTGTTGGTGGCCACGCAAACGGCTACATCGTGGGCTTCCCAATCTTCTTTTTTCTCGTAGTGGCAGTCGTTCGTAGCCACAACGGGTATGCCCGTCATTTTGGCAATATCTTTTAAGATGGGCATGGATTCCACTTCTTCCTTAATGCCGTGGTCCATCAGCTCAATGTAATAATTGCCCTTGCCGAAAATATCCTCGTACTCTTTGGCCAGCGCGCAGCATTGTTCAAAGGTTTTGGTGCGGGTGTATTCGGACAAGAAACCTTTTAAGCAGCCGGAGAGGCAGAGCAACCCGCCCGCGTGTTTAGCTAAAATTTCTTTATCTATGCGGGGTTTGTGGTAAAAGCCGTCCACCCACGCCAGCGAATTGAGCTTCATTAAATTGAGGTAGCCTTCGTGGTTGCGGGCCAGCAGGGTTAAGTGGCCGCGGTATTCGTTGGGGTCTTTTTCGGTATATTTACCATTGGTGATGTAAAACTCGCACCCAACAATCGGCTTTAGACCGATAGAGCGCGCGGTTTCGTAAAAATCCAACGCACCGTACATATTGCCGTGGTCGGTCAGGCCCATGGCTTTAATGCCCTGTTCCGCTAAACTTTTTAGAAAGGGGGACGGCTTGTGGCTTTCCGAAATGCGCAACATTCCGTCTAAAAGGGAGTAATCGCTATGATTATGTAATTGGACAAATTCAGCCATGTAAACATCCTTTGGGTATTGCGTGCGCGGCGTATGCGGGGCGGAAGCGGCCCCTGCCGGGCCAAAATTTTATAAGATTATCTATATGAAACATTATAGTAAATTAAAAGAAACAAAAATTTCCTCCAAAACCTTATACGAAGGCATTTTGAATGTAAAGTTGGATGAGGTCCGCCTGATTAACGGCAACACCTCCACCCGCCTGTATTTTGACCACCGCGGCGCCAGCGGCATTTTGCCGGTGGAAGACGGCAATGTGTATTTGGTGCAACAATTCCGCTACCCGATTGGGCAAACCACCTGGGAAATCCCCGCCGGGAAACGGGAAGATAACCAAACTTTTTTAATGTGCGCGGAAGCGGAACTGAAACAAGAAACCGGGCTGACGGCCCAACACTTGCAGGAAATTATGGTTTTCCACCCGTGTAATGCGTTTTCCAACGAGGTGCAACACCTGTATTTGGCTACCGGCCTGACCCGCGGGGAAGACCAACCGGACGAAGACGAATTTTTGAACCTTAAAAAATTCCCGCTGGAAGAAGCCTACCAAATGATAGCCGACGGCCGCATTACCGATGCCAAAACTATCATTACTTTACAATGGTATCAGTTGCACGCAAATACATAGAAAAAGGGCCTCAAAAGGCCCTTTTTTTAGCGGAATCGTTTGGATTTGGCGCCGCCGTCATAACGGTATGCCAATTTGCGTTTTAACAGTTCTTGGGCCAGGCTTTGGCCGTTTACATCCACGTCACACAACAGGCGGAAGTATTTATCCCGCCCGCAGTTGGATAAATTAACCGCCCCGCGTGATAAAAAATCTTTCGTAAACGCTTTGGCTTTTTGCGCCAGGCGTTTTTCCCGTTCGGTTTTGCCTTTTATTTCCGGGCAGTCTATGCCGCGTACGCGCACCGGCACTTTTTCACAAAATACACGCATAGAACAATTTAAGTCTATTTTGAAGGTATCCCCATCGTACACGCTGGCTATTTGGGCGTTTTCAAACGCATCACCCTCCACTTGGCTGACGGGTTTGCCTGTTTGTTGGAAAACCGCCAGCGCGGCGGCAATAAGCGCCGTCACCCACCAGGGGGCTTTGGAAGAACGGCGGCTTGTTTTGCGTTTTCTTCCGGGAGCCATAATTAAGGAATCAGCACGTTTAAGGCCGCGGGCAAAATTTTAATTTCCAGTTGGTCCTGCGTTTTTTTGGGTTCGCCGTCCAAATGGTAAATAATTTCCCCCGGTTGGCGTAAAAGAACGTGTTTTACGCGGGTGGTGTCCGTCACGCCCAAATGGGCGGGATTATCCGTAAAAAAAGTAGGCGCGGCGGCCAGTAATTTTAATTTATGGACGTTTTTTATTACAACTTTTTCCAACCAGCCGTCCGTCAGGCTGGCCTGCGGCGCAATTTTGAAGTTGCTGCCGTATTGCGTGCCGTTGGCAAACGTCACGGAAAGCGGGCGGAGTGTTTCTTGGCGGCCGTCGTATTCCAACTGCATTTCTTGGGGTTGGTAAGTAAACGCGTCTTTGGCGCCTAACTTAAAATACGGCCACATCCCCCGTTTGCCGGTTTTGCCGTATTGCATAAAATCGTACGCAATTTGGGCCTCTATGCCCACCCCCGCTAAATTGAGGAACAACTCCCCGTTGGCTTGCCCCACATCACAACGCACCGTTTTGGCTTTTTGCAGGCAAAAAACGGATTCTTGCAAGTGGAGCGGCATACGCAGTTCGCGCGCGAAACCGTTGCCGCTTCCGCCGGGAATTACCCCCAACGCCGTGGGCGTGTTTACCAGGGCTTGGGCGGTTTCGTTAATGGTGCCGTCGCCGCCCACGGCCACTACGGCTTCGTACTGTTGGCTGACGGCTTGGGCGGCCAGTTCGGTGGCGTGGCGCGGGCCGGTTGTCAGCGCACAGGCGGCCTGCGGAAAGTTTAATTTAATGCAGTTGACGGTATCTTGCGGGTCGCGCCCTTTACCGCTTTTGGGGTTAATGATAAATAAAATTTTCATAGTTTTTTAAGGGTTTTCAGGCCGTCTTTGTCGGTCAGGTCCAGTTGGCTTAACGCATCATAAATGCGCTCGGTCTTTAATAAATGGATACCCAAACGGCCCACGCGCGCCCCTACGGAGGCAAAAAATAACATCAAAACGGCAAATAATGCCGTATTGGCCAGCGTATTAATGCCGTCTGCGGGCACGGTGACGGTGCCTTGCGGGGCCTGGACGGTAATATCACGCATATTTACAATTTGGGGTACAGGGGAAACCCGGACGAATGTTTTATACATTCCGTTCCCTGCAAAAAAGATTAAAAACAGCCCGGCGCATAATAATAAATAACCTAATATTTTGTGCATAAAATTCCTCTTAAAAAATTATAACAAATGGCGCAACCCGCGTTTGCGGGCGGTTTTTTGGCGGCGGCCCAATGCGCCTCAGGGCAGAGCCGCCCCTG
>CAKUDJ010000108.1 GCA_934644855.1 uncultured Elusimicrobiales bacterium | reverse complement strand
AGGTAAAAAACGCTGGCACGCATTTTTATTGTCTATGCCGCTTTTTGGTAATTTCTTAAAAAATATTTATTACGACCGCATGCTCTCCACCCTGTCTACGTTGCTGCAATCCGGCGTGACCATTTTGAATGCTATTGCGGTATTGGAAGAATCTTTTGATACCAATATTATCATTCAAGGGGCCTTAAAACAGGTGCGTGCGGAAGTGGCGGCCGGCCGTTCTATTTCCGAATCGTTCCGCACGACGGGTATTTTCCCCGGGCTTATGACGGAAATGATGCTGATGGGTGAAGAATCCGGTAAGTTGCCGTCCATTATTGCTACGCTGTCCAAATTCTATGCCGACCAAGTAGACCAGTTTATCGCGCGTTTCTCCGCGGTAATTGACCCTATCTTAATCTGCGGCGTAGGTGCCTTGATTGGTGTGATTGTAGCGTCTATCTTCTTGCCTATTTTCAAACTGTCCCAAATCGGCGGCAACTAGGGGGCTATATGAAGAAAGGTTTTACGCTTATTGAAATTATGATTGTAGTGGTGATTGCCGTTAGCGTGGCGGCCTTTGCCGTGCCTGCTTATAAAAAAAGCATGGACCGCAACAAATTTATGGCGGCGGAAGGAAAGCTGATTGAACTTTCCACCGCGTTGCGTAATGTGCAGCAAATGTTTGGGGGCTATGTTTGCCCCGCGGTAACAAATATGGCGGATACGTACCTAAATGCGGACGGCACCCTGAATGCGCAAGGTTGCCAGGCTTTTCCGCAGGAATGTTTGTTTCGCAACCACTATACCAACGCAAATTTGAACACTATGCATACATATCGCTATACCATAAAAGAAAATTGCAGTGTATGTATGAACTCTATTGCTGCGCGTCTTGCCGGCTCTAGACCGTATAATGTTTGCATTGATAATATGGGTACGGAAACCTTAAAATATCGGGACAGAAAAGACCCTATTACGCGGTAATTGACAAATCTGTAAATTTCCGCAATACTTAATAGAGCTTAAATTTTATAGAGGATTTTTATATGAAGCATCTATATTGTAAACAAGCGGGTTTTACCCTGTTGGAATTACTGATAGCGGCCGCCATTGTGGGTATTTTGGCTTTGTTTGCCACGGTGGGCTACCGCAACAGTTCCGCACAGGCCAGGGTGGCACAGGCCCGCGGGGTGGTGCAGTCTTTGGCTATGGGTAATTACCGGGCACATATTGATTATCCGGCCATTTCTTTTGATACTACCCCCATGGCTGATGTGGTACAAGGGACGGTAGGTTCTTCCGTTGACGGGGAAAATTCTTTTTGTACCCATGGGTTTGCTTACAATCCGACGGCCACCTGGCCGGCCAGTTGCCTGGTGGCTAACGGATATGTGGATGCTTTAGGTTTTGGCGGATATTTTACTTTTACGCTTTCCGGCCGGTCTTCCGCTTGTTTGGAGGGGAATAACTCCAAACTGGGCAAGTATAATGGCTATAAAGCCTGTTATGATGCGGCTAATGACAGGTGGACCGAAACGGCCAGTTGGAAAAACTAGGGGATTTTATATGAAACGTCATTTATTTTCTTTTCTGCGCCACGGCGGAGCGCAAAGCCAAAAAGGCTTTACGCTTATGGAAATTTTAGCCGTACTGTTGATTATTACCGTCATTCTTAGCTTTGCGATTCCGGCGTATAATGCCATCCGTTTTGACCAACGCAACAGTTTGGCTAAAGAAGGCGTAAAACGCCTGTCCGAAGCGATACGTTCTTTTTACCAAAACACCAAAGGCGTTAAAATTATTGGCAGTTTCCAAGGGAACAACTTGGGCTCTCTGCCCCCGTGTTCTGACTTGGGTGCCAGCGGCATCCCGGGCCGGGGCAAAACGGAAGACATCAAACAACTTTTTGCGTGCGGATATTTAAGCGGGTCTGAATATTCCGAATTGCCGTATATATTTTATTCGTGCTTAAATGATGAGGATAACAAAGAATGCCACGGCCGCCCCTATGCGGTGGCAAAAGCGGTTGATGAAAAAACGGCCGGTAAAAAGTATGTCAAGTCTTATGGGGGAGTCCAATACTTCATTTTTTTGGATGACGCCCTGCGGGTGACGGATAACGCCAGCGATTAGAGGATAGGGTATGATAAAGAAATTTTGGAAAAATAAAAAAGGTGTCACCTTGTTGGAAGGCTTAATTGCCATGGTACTTTTAGCGGTAGTGGCCATGGGGTCCTTTGCGGTGTTGTTGTCGGCTTCGCGTAAATCGTCCGGGCCGGACATCCGCGAAGAATTGGTCCTGGCGGTGGAAAAGGCGCATGCGCAGCTGCAAGCGTATGTGTTTGCTACCACTTTTTCCCTTACCAAAAAAGACAGTTTTAACCAAGAAATGGTTCCGTCGGCTTACCGGAAGGGGTTATGCGGTACGGATGATTCCCCGCTGGAAACAGGGACTCACAATATTAAGTGTTTGCTCCCGCTGATTTGTGATGCGGATATGGCGGATGATTGCAACGGGGATACCGGCGCTAAAAGTTGCTTTGTGTACCGGGTAAGCGATAAAACCATGGGTTCTGCAAAATTGCCTGCAAATGCCATGGAGCGCCCGTTAAGTACCAACTGGAATGCCGGTGTTTACAATGCCTCAGGCATTCCGCATGTGCTTCCGAAGGGGAAACAGATTTCTTTTGAAATCCGTTGCAACGGATATACCTTAACCAAATAGGGGGAACTATGACAAATAAAAAAGGGTTTACGCTTACGGAAGTCCTCCTGGCGGTAATGGTGGTGGGGCTGATTGGGGTTGCCCTTGCGTCCTTAACTACGGCGGCTTCGCGCGAGGCGGGTACCGGGCGCAGTAAAATTATGCTTCGCAATAATTTATCGCTCTTTTTGCGCACGTTGCGTAATGATATTAACGCGGCAACCTATATTAATATGTCGGGCGTCACGGCCGGTCCCGCCGAGGGGGTCTTATTTGAGTTGTGTGATAACAGAAGCGCGTTGGACGGATCCGCCATCACAAACCCCGGGCATAATATGGGGTGTGTCACTTATACGTTTACCAAAGGGACTAAAGAAGTCCGCGTGTTTCCCCGCGGGGCCACGCGCGGCGGAGTTATCCGCCGTAACGGGAAAGTAGTTCTTAACAATGTAAAATTTGTGGACGATCACGAGGGGTACTCTTCCCCGTATTTTAAGCGGGTGGGCAATACCCATGTGGCCAGCGCTATTGATATGACCGTGATTGTGGAATTGGATTCTATCCAGCCTGTTAATGATATTGTGCAGGAAACATTTTTATTACCTAACGGGTTGTAAAGGAGATTTTTATGATATTAAAAAATAGCAAAGGTGCCGCTTTGATGCAAGTTTTACTGGTGACGATTGTGTTAGCGGGGATGTCTGCCATGTTGTTGCGGGCCACGCTTTCGCGTACGATGACGGCGCGCCAAACCCGCCGGGCCGTATCCACACAACTGATGGTGGATTCCTGCATGGCGGAAGTCAACTCTTTGTGGGCGGCTAAATCGGTTGCGGCTTTCAAAAACGATTTTGCCGGAGATGCCCGCGGTGCCTTTATGTATTGTGCCGAGTACGACAATACCGGCCGTTGCACAAGCAGCGGGAACGATATTCACCGTTTTTATGATTGTACTTCTTCCATAGACGGGAAATCCTACACAGTACGTGCCTGGTTGTATGATACCCAGGGAGAGGATGGAAAAGTGGAAGAATACCCCAAAGGGGAAATGACGGGCAAAACGATTGAGGACGATACCATGCTGCAAATGGTATTTGAAGTATTAAATAGTGCCCAAGCATCCTTATAGCCGGGGATAAAAAATATGAAAAATATTTCTTTTTTAGGGTTTGTTTTTGTATTATCCGGCTTTGTGTATGCGCAAAACACCGTTTCCGCACCCGCGGAAGCGGTGTCTTCGTCTATTCAGGTTTCCAATGCGCAATTAACGGCCCCCGGTTCCAATATTGACATACTTAAAAAGTCCATTGGGCAAACCCGGCAGGATGCTGCGCCCGCGCGCAGCCCAAAGCCCGCCCAAGCCGCCCCCAAAACGCCCGCTGCGGATGCTAC
>CAKUDJ010000107.1 GCA_934644855.1 uncultured Elusimicrobiales bacterium | reverse complement strand
CCTTAATAGAAGTGCGCGATATTCACCCGGAATTTACTTTTATTGCGGAAGTATACTGGGGTTTGGAATGGGAAATTCAGGAAATGGGGTTTGATTATACTTACGATAAAGTATTGTATGACCGGCTCCGCTTTTCCAATTCCGAGAACATCAAAGCCCACTTGGGGGCGGAACACTTGTTCCAAATGCGCTCTATCCGCTTTACTTCCAACCATGATGAAGAAGAAAGTTTGAAAGCCTTTGGAAAGGAAAAATCCCTCGCGGCCAGTACCATTATTGCCACGTTGCCCGGCGCGCGTATGTTTTATTTATTCCAACTGTTAGGCCGCCCCGCCCGCCTGCCTATCCAATATGTAAAGGATTGGTTTACGGTGGATAAAGAAGTAGCCACTTATTACGCCCGGCTGCTGACGATTGCTTCCGCGCCGGAATTTCACGGCGGCCAATGGTCCTTAAAAGAGGTCCGCGCGCTGAATGATGATTCCTACCGCAACGTGTTGGCCTGGCAATGGAAACAGCGCAACACGGGCAAAATGGTGGTGATTAATTACAGCGGCCAACCGAGCCGGTGCAGCTTATCTATCAAAGGGTCCGAGGCGCTTAACGGCTCCGTGCGGGAGGAATTTTCCAAACAGCAAATAGAAGTGACCCCGCAAATGCGCGCGGAAGGTTTTACATTGGAATTAAAACCGTACGAAAGCAAAATCTTTACGTTTTCTTTATAAACCGAGAAAATGCTTTTTGAATGCCCGCTCTTGCCGACAGAGCGGGCTTTTCATTTATGGGGGGTTTTCTAACGCAAAAAGCCGTTCCCCTTTTGCCCGATTATTTAATACAATAAAAAAGAGCGGTTTTAACAAGTAAAATGTTTGGCTTTTTATTGCAAATTGTTTTATAATATATATATAAACTTACCGCTCGGTAAATTAAAAACGGAGGGCCCGCATGGTGGGACCGTTTACCAAGCAAGACCATTTAGAAATCGCCACCCTGGGGTTGGAGTTTGCCACCGTGGAAGTTTTATGTACGTTAGGCGGTTGGTGGTTGGATAAACGCTGGGGCAGCTTGCCGTGGCTTACATTAGCCGGGGCGGCCTTAGGGTTTGCTTGGGGGATGTACCTGGTTGTTAAAGGGGCACAAACCGGGCCGGAACAAACAAATTTAACTGCGCATAAGGCGGATAAAAAAGATGGACGTAGCTGAAATATTATCTCATCACATTTTGGATTCTCATTGGGGGTGGACGCTAAACGGTGTTAGCTTGCCTATTACCACGCATACCGTCACCCTGTTAAGCGTAAGCGTTATTTTGCTGGTGCTTTTGCATTGGATTTCCCGCGGCGGGACTTCCGCCCTTAAGCGGCTTTTAACGGCCGGGGCGGAGGAATACGTCTCCTTTATCCGGGACGGGATGGTTTTGCCCAATATGGGGGAAGAAGGCAAAGGCTTTTTGCCGTACTTCTGCACTTTATTTTTATTTATTTTGTTTACCAACCTGGCGGGGCTGATTCCTAATATGAAAACCGCCACGTCCAACATTTCCGTCAATGCGGCCCTGGCGCTGTGCAGCGGCGGGCTGATTGTGTATTGCGGGCTTAAATTCCATGGGCTGGTTGGCTTTTTGAAAGGCTTTATCCCTTCCGGCACGCCCGGTTGGTTGGTGCCGCTTATTTTCCCGTTGGAAGTCATCAGCACGGTAATTAAAGTGGGCGTACTGGCCTTGCGTCTTTTTGCCAATATGTTGGCCGGGCACATGGTGCTCATTAGCCTTTTATTAATGATTTTTATTATCGGTAAATTAAATGTGGCGGCCGGCGTAGGGGCTGCCGTTCCGGCTATGGGCCTGGAAATTTTTATGACGCTGTTGGAACTGCTGGTGGCTTTTTTGCAGGCTTATGTGTTTACCCTGCTTACCAGTATTTTTGCCGGCTCCGTCATACATACGCATTAATCTAAAAAAATCTATCAACAAGGGCTTCGGCCCAAAAAGGAGAAAAAATTATGGAACTCGCAGCACTTAAATTCATCGCCGCCGGTATTGGTGCCGGTTTAGCCGTTATCGGGGCCGGTTTGGGTTTGGGTAAAATCGGTACCGCCGCTTTGGAAGGCACCGCCCGCCAACCGGAAGCCGGCAGCGCTATCCGCACGACCATGATTATCATTGCCGCTTTGTTAGAAGGTGCCGCAATGTTTGGCTTGGTCATCTGCTTGTTGACGATGATTATGTAGTTTGATTTTTCCTAATATAGGTAAAATATGCAAGATTTACTAAAACCTGATTACGGGGTGCTGATTTTAACTATCTGCAACTTCCTGCTTTTGGTGTTTTTATTAAAAAAATTCGCGTGGAAGGCCATTATCGGCGCATTAGAAGCCCGCGAAGCCCAAATAAAAACCGATAAAGAGCAGGCCGCTGCAGCCCGTGCGCAGGCGGAAGACATTAAAAAAGAATTGGATGCTAAATTAGCGCAAATTTCTTCCGAGGCCGCCCAAAAGATGCAACAGGCGGTAGCTATGGGCGAAACGCAAAAAAACCAGCTTTTGGCGCAAGCCAAAGAGCAGGCGGAAAACTTAATTGCCCAAGCCAAAGCGCAAATTCAGGCCGAAAAGGACAAAGCCCTTGCGGACGTGAAAAACCAAATAGTCAGCACCGCCATGCTAGCCGCCGCCAAGGTAGTGCAGCAGCAAATTAACCAAGAATCGGCCCAACAGGTAGTAGAGCAAGTATTGGCCGACGTGCAGGGCAAGTAATTTATGAACAGTTCAGACAGAATCTTAGCCCAACGCTACGCCAAGGCTTACGACGCCTTAGCCACTTCCCACCGGCAGGCCCAGGCCCGCGCCGAGGAATTGGCCGCCGCAAGCCAAGCGTTAGCCGGTGCCCAAGCGTTTATGACGGACCCGAACGTATCCGTTCCGGCTAAAACCGGGTTTTTGCGGGAAGCGTTAGTGTCCGCCCCGGCGGCGCAAGCGTTCTTAAATACGCTGGTGCAAGCCAAACGCTATAACTTGCTCGGGCAAATCGTCCGCGAGGTCAACGCCCTGTTGGACGCCCGGTTGGGCATTATCCGTGCGGAAATTTCTTCCGCAACGCCGCTTACGGATGCCTTAAAAGCACACACCGAAAGTATCCTTTCCGCCCGTTATGGCGGCAAGGTGGCCGCCGTATATCATACGGACCCGGCCCTCATCGGCGGCGTAAAGATTTTGTGCCGGGGGGAACTGATAGACGGAAGCCTCAAGCGGCAGTTTGAAAAAATGCAGGAAGAATTAACCAAATAAACGGTGTATTTTATGGCAATCAGACCAGAAGAAATAACCAACATTATTAAAGAAAAAATAAGCAAATTTGAAGCGTCTGCGGATTTAAGCGAGGTCGGCACCGTTATCCAAGTGGGTGACGGCATTGCCCGCGTTCACGGCTTAAACAACGTGAAAGCCTCGGAACTGGTGGACTTTGGCCACGGCGTAAAAGGCATGGCGCTTAACTTGGAATACGACAACGTCGGCTGCGTGCTGATGGGGCCGGACCACCTGGTGCAGGAAGGCGACAGCGTTAAACGCACCGGGGAAGTCATCAGCGTACCCGTGAGCGAAGAAATGATTGGCCGCGTGGTAGACCCGTTGGGTAATGCGTTGGACGGCAAAGGCGCCATTAAAGGCGTTAAAAATATGCCGTTGGACATTGTAGCCCCCGGTATTATTGACCGTCAGCCCGTCAAACAGCCGTTGCAGACGGGCTTGAAAGCCATTGACGCGCTCGTGCCGATAGGCAAAGGCCAGCGCGAACTGATTATCGGCGACCGCCAAACCGGTAAAACGGCTATTGCGGTAGATGCTATCATCAACCAAAAGAACATCCCGGAAGCGGAACGCTGCATTTGTATTTATGTAGCCGTGGGCCAAAAACAGAGTACGGTAGCCCAAGTAGTCAAAACGCTGACCGATTACGGCGCTATGGATTATACCATTGTGGTATCGGCCACCGCGTCCGACCCGGCTTCCTTACTGTATATCGCGCCGTACGCCGGCTGCGCTATCGGCGAATATTTTATGTGGCAGGGCAAAGACGTGCTGATTGTGTATGACGATTTGTCCAAACACGCCCAGGCGTACCGCCAGATGT
>CAKUDJ010000106.1 GCA_934644855.1 uncultured Elusimicrobiales bacterium | reverse complement strand
GCTCCGCAGTCAAGTGGGGGTAATGACACTTCCCAACGGTAAAAAATTAACTTATGGGGATGTGGCGCTTTTGTCCCAGGCGTCCACCGCGCAGGATTATTATACCAATGCGTTGCGCCGGGCGGAAATTGCGTTTAATGTGGAAACGGACAAAAATTTCAATACAAACCAAGAAGTCCACGACTTCTTAAACTTCTTGCGCGTGGTGGAGGACCCCTCGGATAAAATTGCTTTAACCGGGGTTTTGCGCGGGCCGTTGGGCGGGTTTACGGACGAAGAAGTTTACACCTTTGCCCGCCGCAACGAACTTTCCCCGTTTGCCGCGGTGCAGGATGAGCGCCTGTCCGAATTTTATACGCTGCTGCGCAAATTTATAAACCGGGCCGGGCGTACGCCGCTCAAAGAGCTTTTGCGCACCGTGCGGGAAGAAACCTTTTTGCCGGAACTTTGCGCCATGGCGTACGACGGCGAGCGGAGCCTTTCCAACTTAACTAAATTGTGCGCGTTGGCAGAAGGCTACGCCGCCGAGGCGCCTTCCACCTTGGGGCAGTTTTTGTCCGTTGCCCAACAATTAATAGAAGAACAGCCCGATTTGTTAAAAGGAACCGTCAGCGAAGAATCCTTAAATGCCGTTTCCGTCATGACGGTGCATAAATCCAAAGGGTTGGAATTCCCCGTAGTGATTTTGACGGATATTTCCCGCGAATCCCGGGACAATGCGGATAAACGCCCCCAACATATTTATTCCTGGCAGTACAATATGCACGGCTTGCGTATCGGCAAAGTGTGTGACGTAAAATTGGCCTTTTTGGAAGACGAACAAAAAAAACACGCCCGGTGCGAGGAACTGCGCATTTTGTATGTGGCTTTAACGCGCGCCAAGGCCAAGTTGCTGGTGGTGGGGAATGTGGGCAAAAACAAAAAAACATTGGCGGAATCTTTTATAACGGCGGGGCTTTATCCGCCCATGCCGCAAGGCGTGCCGGCCCCGCAAACTTTGCCTAAAGAATTTGTAAAAGGGGATTTGACGGTGCCGGTGCATTATGTGCCGTACCGGGACCCGGCCACTTTTATTTATACCACGCGTCCGGCCCCGGAGCAAGAGCAAAGTGAAATGGAGCTGACGGATTGGCAACGCCTTTTTGCCGCCCGGCAGGCGCGTTATCAGGCGGCGTTGAATACGCCGGTACTTACGCCCAGCGCTCCGGCCCCGCAGGGGGCAGGTGCGGCCCAAGCGCAAGCGTTGGCATTAGGCACGTTAGTACACAAGGCATTGGAACTGTATTTGGCGGATGAATCCCGCAGTTTGCCCCGCGCCTTAAACCGCGCTTTTGCGCTAGAGCAGGCGGAGGCATCTTTGCGGCAGGAGGCCGCCCAACTGACCCAAAGTTTTGTGCAGAGCAAAACCTTTGCGCCGTTTTTGCAGGCTAAATTACTGGCGTGCGAAATGCCGTTTTCCCTGGTGACGGAAAACGGGCAGGTGGTATCGGGCGAAATGGACGCCGTGGCCCAAACCCCGCAAGGGCTTTGGATTGCCGACTATAAGACCGACCGTTTGGAGGGGGAAACCCCGGCACAGGCGGCGGAAAAATACCGCGCCCAACTGGACGTGTACCGTCAGGCCGCCCAAAAGATTTTTGGCGTAAAAAATGTGCGTTGCAGCGTATTTTTTGTGCGGGCGTTTGCGGCGGTGGATTTATAAAAGCTAAAATATACTTAAATTTTGTGGAGGTTTTACCATGTTTGAAAAATTAGGACAATTAAAAGATTTGTGGAAACTTAAAAGCCAAATGGAAGAATTAAAAAAGCGTTTGGACGGTATGGTGGTTAAGGTGGAAGGCCCCAAACATTGGGTGGAAATTACCATTTCCGGCTCGCAGGAAATCAAAGAAGTAAAAATTTTTGATATTGCCAAAGAGGCCACCCCGGCCGAATTGGGCGAAGAAATTAAAGCCGCCGTTAATAAAGCGGTGCGCGATTCCCAGGCTATGGCGGCCCAAGCTATGGGCGGTATGGCCGGCTTGAATATGCCGCAGGCGTAAGCCTATGCGCCCCGCTTTGGGAAAGGAACTTGCCTTGTGACTTTGACCAATACCCCGCTTTGCGCGGGGTTTATGCGTCTTTCCCGCCTGGGGCTGGGTACTTGGGCCTTTGGCGGGGGGACCGATTGGGGCCCCGCACAGGACGGGGAATCTTTGTCCGCCGTGTCTGCCGCATTAGACGGCGGAATAAATTGGTTTGACTCCGCCCCTGTTTATGGGGACGGTCACGCCGAAGAAGTGCTGGGCCGCGCCTTGCAGGGCCGGCGGGAGCAAGCCTTTATTGCCACCAAATGCGGGTTGGTGCGTTTTGCCAAAGGGATTAACCATTGGCTCAAGCCGGATTCCGTCCGGCAAGAGTTGGAAAACTCCCTGCGCCGTTTGCGTACGGATTATATTGATTTGTACCAAATCCATTGGCCGGACCCGGCCACCCCATTGGCTGATACCTTGCAGGAGTTGGTGCGTTTGCGGCAGGAGGGAAAAATCCGCTTTATCGGGGTGTGTAATTTCCCCCCGGAGCTTTTGCGGGAAGCCTGTTCCCTGGCGCCCATTACGCCGGTGCAGGGGCCGTCCAGCCTGTTGGATACGGCCAAAGCCCGGTCCGTGTTGCCGCTCTGCCAAACCGAAAAACTGTTTTTTATAGCGTATGGCGCGTTGGCGGGGGGGATTTTAACCGGAAAATACAAAAAAATGCCCAATATCCGCCGGGCTGATGCGCGCAGTTATTTTTACCATTTTTATAAAGGAGAAACTTTTACCGCTTATTCCTGCCCGGTGGTGGAGCGGGTGCGCCAAGTGGCCGCACAACAGGGTGTTTGTCCGTCCGCGGTGGCCCTGGCGTATGTGCTGGCCCAAGCGGGGGTAAAAAGCGTCCTTTGCGGGGCGCGCGGCGCGGCCCAAGTGGCGGAAAACCTAACCGCGCTTCAGGTGCGGCTCACCCCGCAGGAAATTGCATATTTGGAGGGCGTATGCCGTTAAACACCATAGAAACCTACTTACAGCAACTTTTGCCCGCGTTGGGCATAAATAAAATGCGGGAAATCACCCGCCTGGTTTATGAAATTACCAAACGTGACGGCTTAACGCCCGCGCAGTTATTCCCGGCGGAAAAGAAATGGAATTTTGAAAGCGCCAAAACTTTTTTATTAAAAAAACGCTATCCGGTCAATTTTGCCACCGCCGCGCGCAACCGTTTTTATTTGCCTAAACTGGAACTGGACCCCGCCCAGCGGGCCGATTTAACCCCCCGGCCGTTTTATCCCAAAACGGTGTATATAGAAGACAGTGTGCAAGAAAGCGAACTGGCCGCGCGGGTGCGGGCTTTGTTCCCGCAAGCGCAGTTTAAGCTGACCGACGGCAAAACGCACGTCGGAAGCCCGAATTTTTCCAAACGGTTGGAAACCCTGCTTATCCACCGTGAAAAGTATGATTTTCTAAAACCTTGCCCGTGCAGTTGTGCGGCGGCGGGGTGCGGATATAATTTAATCAATTTGGGGTTTGGCTGCCGCTTTGAATGTGAGTATTGTTTTTTGCAGCAGTACCAAAATTTGCACGCGGTGCTGCTGCCGGCCAATGTGGACGAGTTTTTGGCTAAAATAGATACGGCCCATTTTAATAAGGGGCCGTTTGACCGCCCGCGTATCGGCAGCGGGGAGTTTACGGATTCTTTGGTGTTTGATTCCATTACCCAATACAGCCAAAAAATTGTGCCGTTTTTCCGCGCGCGGCCGCATTTGCAGTTTGAGTTCAAAACCAAAAGCGTTTGTATAGACGGTTTGTTGAATGTGGGCGGGGCGGAAAATGTGGTCGTTTCGTGGTCGGTCAATTCGTCCAAAATTACCGGGGAAGCGGAACATTTTACGCCGGATTTATCCGCGCGCCTGCAAGCCGCCTGCCAAGTGGCGCGGGCCGGGTACCGCCTGGGTTTCCACTTTGACCCGGTGATTATTTACAACGGCTATCAGGCCGATTATGCCCGCACCGTACAGGAAATGGCGGACACGTTGCCGCACGAAAAAATCGCCTGGATTAGTGTGGGGACGTTGCGCTTTAGCCGGGAGCTTAAAAAAATGATAGAAACTCGCTTTGTAAACAACACTATTTTGGACGGGGAATTTTTGTTGGATTTTGACGGCAAAATGCGCTATGCGGATGCACAACGGTTGGAGGTGTACCGCTTTTTGGTGCCTTTACTGCGTAAGGCGTTCCCCAAAGCGGTGGTGTATTTGTGTATGGAGG
>CAKUDJ010000105.1 GCA_934644855.1 uncultured Elusimicrobiales bacterium | reverse complement strand
CGCGCACCCCGGGCGCTTGCGCCATACGCAAAGCCGGGCACGCGGCCGAGCGGCCGGGCACAAACAGCGCTTCCTGCACCGGGCCCAACGCGCCGGATTTGGCGGGGAGCTCCTGCTTGTCTTGGGCAGGCTGATAGTTGCTTTCAAAAAATTTTTCCGCAAACGCAAAAGCGGGTATTTTTTCGTACGGGGCAAAAACCGTCACCGGGTAATGTTGCGCTATGCGGGTAAAAAGCTCCAACTGGCGCCCGGTCATATCATAAAACCCATAAAAAACCAACTGTGCAAAAGCCTGTAAATAAGCGGAATGTTCCACCCGCTCCAACGCGGACTTAAAAAACGCCGCATACGAACGGTACCCGGGCACCCAGCCCATAGCCTGTTGATAAGCGGCGTACACGTCACACAACCACAAAAGGTGGGCGCGGTCCGCCTCTACCCGCGGGTCCGTAGCGGTGGAAACATACTCCCGCAACACTTCCGGCTCCGCCAACGAATCCCCCAAATCCCGCAACGAATTTTTTAAGGCTTTAATAAACCCGCGCCCCGGCGCATAACGGTTGAGCCCCGGGCGGGCAAGCAGTTCGCGTAAAATAAAATCGTGCAAATCATCATTGGGCAATAATTTTTGTTGCGGCGTTTCCGCTTCCGCATCCAACTCTTTCAAGAGCCGCCCGAAAGAAACAAAACGCACATTTCCCTGTGCGCCGTAACGCAAGGCCAGCGCGCGTTTCAAGCGGGCCGCCACCCGGTCCGACGGGCATACCGCCAAAATACGCTCCGTGGCCGAGGAGCGTTCCTCCCCCGCCAGGTGTAAAAAAGCGTCTTCCAACGCCGGATAGTTTGCAAATTTAAGCCGCATAAAATGATATAGTAATATATGGAATAGATTTATTACATTATGGCATTTTTAAGGAACTTTTACACCCCATGAAAACGCTTATTTTAATCCGCCACGCCAACGCGCTTTCCTGCTTGGAAGCCCGCGTGCAAAAGGATTTTGACCGCCCTTTATCCCCGCAAGGGGAGCAAAAAGCCGCACTCACGGCGCAAAAACTACTCCGCTTGGGCTTAACCCCCGGTCTTATTTTGCATAGCCCGCTTAAAAGGGCCGCACAAACGGCGCAAATCATTACGCAAACCGTACCCGCCGCCTTGGAAGCCTGCACCGAGCTAAACGGCCTGCACGATGACCGCGACGTGTGCGAATTTTTGGCCGGGCGTATGCAAGAGGCCGCTTGTTTGGCCGCCGTGGGACACAACCCCAACATCGCGTTTGTACTGCACTTGTTTACCAAACAAACCAAACATTTTGCGCCGGGCTCTTTTGCGGTGCTGAATTTTGACGACCCCCACCACCCGCAGTTGGTGCAGTTTGAGGAATAACCATGACTATTTTTGATGCTGTTTTATTAGGGCTTGTTCAAGCATTGGGCGAATTTTTGCCCATTTCCAGTTCCGCCCATTTGGTACTGCTGCCGTATTTACGCGGGCAGCAGTATCAGGGTTTGGCCTTTGATGTAATGCTTCACGCGGCCACCTTACTGGCGGTACTTTTGTATTTTGGGAAAGACTGGTACCGCTTAATTAAAGACGGCCTGTTCCGCCCGAAAGAGCCGCAAGGGCGCCTGCTTTGGTATTTGGCCCTGGCCACCGTTCCCGCAGGCGTAGCCGGGATTATCCTGGGGGCTTGGGCCGAAAACACGTTTAGAAACCCGCTGTTAATTGCCTGCTGCTTAATTGTGTTTGCCGGGGTTTTATGGTGGGCCGACCGGAAAGCCGGCAAAAACGCTGCGGAAGTCCTCACGCTGAAAAACGCGCTCGTTATCGGTTGTGCGCAAGCACTTGCCATTTTGCCGGGGGTGTCACGCAGCGGCATTACCATTACGGCGGCCCTGTTTTTGGGGTTGTCGCGCAGTTATAGCGCCAAAGTTTCTTTTTTGCTTTCCACGCCCGTTATCGGCGGGGCGGCGCTACTGGAACTCCACCATTTAACCCCGGCCGATTTGAATGCGCCGCTATGTTGGGGTTTTATCAGCGCGTTTTTAGGCGCGCTTTGCGTGATTGGCTTTTTGATGAAGTACATAAAAACCCATTCTTTTGCGGTGTTTGTGATTTACCGCATTGTACTGGGGTTATTTATTATCGGGTTTTTCTTGTATCATTAATACCGCCGCAAACACCAAACGGGGCCTGCCCAAAAGCAGACCCCGTTTTTTAGTGCCTAAAAACCTTTTATTTGGCAACCGCTTTGGCTTTGTTCACGGTGGCGGCAATGGTATCCGTCAGAATTTTTTGCATATCCGAGGCACGCATTACATCCATCCCTGCCGCCGTACATCCGCCGGGAGTGGCTACCTTTTTAGCCAATTCTGCGGCCGGGAGGCCGGTGCTTTCCAACATTTTAGCCGCGCCGATAACCGTTTGCAAGGCTAGCGCGGACGCTTGTTCTTCCGGTAAGCCTTGCGCCGCGCCCGCTTTGGCAAACGCATCCGCAAACGCATATACAAAGGCCGGGCCGGAGCCGGAAACGGCGGTGGCGGCATCAAAAAGCGGCAACGAAATTTCAAACGTTTTGCCCAAACCGTCAAACAGCGCCATTACTTCCCGGCGGGTCCGTTTGGGGGTTTCTTGGGCAAAGTGG
Organism: uncultured Elusimicrobiales bacterium; assembly: GCA_934644855.1. GTDB lineage: Bacteria > Elusimicrobiota > Elusimicrobia > Elusimicrobiales > Elusimicrobiaceae > Avelusimicrobium. The sequence continues at coordinate 1,653 of CAKUDJ010000105.1, read as the reverse complement.
AACAGCGTGACCCCTTCCCCCAACGCAAGCGGCGTATTGGGCATAATGCGGATAACGGGCCACAAAGGCAACACCTGTTGGATTTTTTCCACACTCCACCCCAATGCCATGGAAATAAGCGGTTTGGCCGGAGTGCCGCAAGCCGCTACTTGCTGTAAAACCGCCGCCACTTGGGCGGGTTTCACGGCAATAAACAACCAGTTGGCTTCCCGGATGACGCGCACGTTATCCGTGCCCGCCGTAATGCCCAGCTCCGCCTGCAAACGCGCGGCGGACTCTGCCGTATGCACGCCGGCTAAAATATCTTCTTTCGGGTAGCCTTTGCTCAGTAGCCCGCGAATGATAGCACCGCCCATTTCTCCGGCGCCGATAAATCCGATTTTCATATTATTTTGCCTCTTTTAATAAGTTTTTATGTGTAAAAGGTTTGGCGTGGGGGCCCACATAATCGGCCACCACTTGCCCGTTGCCGCACAAACGGTATTTATAAATCGTCAGCCCCACGAGCCCCACCGGGCCGCGTGCGTGCGTTTTGGCGGTGCTGATACCCACTTCCGCCCCGAAACCATAGCGGTAGCCGTCCGCAAACCGGGTGGATGCGTTCCAGTACACCCCGGCGGAATCCACCGCCGACAAAAAATACTGTGCGCGCGCTTCGTCTTGCGTTAAAATGGCGTCCGTATGGTGGGAGCCCCATTGGTTAATGTGCCGCACGGCCTGCTGTACCTGGGGGACGGAACAAACGGAAATATCCAAACTGCCGTATTCCGTATGCCAATTTAATTCCGGCGTATATGCGCACCCGGGGAAGCGCGTTTTTTGGCTTTCCAAAGCGTGTATTTTTACTCCGGCGCCTTGCAGAGCCGCCAACAAACGGTTGACGTTTTCCTGCGGCCAAGCCTCATCCACCAGTAAAGTTTCCACCGTGTTGCACGCGGCCGGATACTGCGTTTTGGCATCCACGCACACGCGCAATGCCATCTCCGGCGCGGCATCCGGCGCGATATAAATATGGCATACGCCGTCCGCATGGCCCAATACCGGGATGTTGGTATTTTCCTTTACATATTTGACTAGCGCATTCCCGCCGCGCGGAATGACTAAATCAATCAGGCCGTCCTGCTGTAAAAGTTCGGCCGCTTCTTGGCGCGAGCTGACAAAATTAAGCGCATTTTCCGGCCAACCGCCCGGCAGAGCCGCCAGGGCTTCCTGCAAAATTTTCAAGAACGCTTCGTTCGTGCGCACGGCTTCCCGCCCGCCTTTTAGAATAACCGCGTTGCCGGATTTAACCGCCAGGGCGGCAATTTGCGGCAAAACGTCGGGCCGGGCCTCAAAAATAACCAATAATACCCCTAACGGACAACTGATTTTTTTAAGCGTTAAGCCGTCGTCCAATTCCGTAGCCGCCAACACCTGCCCCACCGGGTCCGGCAAAGCCATTAACTCCCGCATGCCGTGCGTGACGGCGTGCAATTTGTTCTCGTCCAGTTTCAAGCGGGCCAGCAAGGCCGGTTTTAAGGTACCGCGTTGGGCGGCTTCTTGCGCCTCTTGCACATCCAAACGGTTGGCGGCGTATAATTCCTGCGCGCGGGTTTCCACGGCGTGCGCCATGGCCGCCAGGGCCGCGTTTTTCTGCGCGGACGTCAACAACGC
>CAKUDJ010000104.1 GCA_934644855.1 uncultured Elusimicrobiales bacterium | reverse complement strand
GCCCTTATAACGCGGCCGACCCGGAATTAAAACAAGAACGCCTCCGCGCGCGCAAACTGCTTTGGCAACTCAACCAAGCCGCCCCGGAGGACGACGCCTCACGCGCCCGGATTGTGCACGAATTACTGCCCAACTGCGCACAGGATTTGCGCCTGGAGCCTCCGTTTTTTTGTGATTACGGCACCCAAATCCGCGCCGGAAAAAATGTTTTCATCAACTTTAACTGCACAATTTTAGATTGTGCCGAAGTGGAAATCGGCGATAATACGCTCATAGGCCCTAACGTACAAATTTATACGGCCACCCACCCGCTTTTGCCGCACAAACGCCTGGAAGGTTTAGAATCGGCCCAAAAAGTGCGTATCGGCAAGAATGTTTGGTTGGGCGGCGGGTGCATTATTTTGCCCGGTGTTTGGATTGGCGATAACGCCATTGTGGCGGCGGGGGCCGTCGTCACGCGGGACGTGGGAGCCGGAACGGTGGTAGCCGGGAGCCCGGCCAAAGTAATCCGCCGCTTTTTGGTCTAGCACCCTAGCCTTTTTTCCGCCCGCCAAAAAGGTCGCCAAAGGGCTATACTGTAAACAGGGGGTTTTATTATGGTACTGGTCAATAATTTGGAAGAACTTATCGGCAATACGCCGCTTTTACGCTTAAACCGCTTGCACAACGGCCCGGCCGCCGCCGTGTATGCCAAATTAGAGATGTTCAACCCGTACAGTATTAAAGACCGCCCGGCCGCCGCCATGTTGCAAGCGGCCGAGCAGGCCGGGCAATTAAAACCGGGCGGCGCATTGGTGGAGCCCACCAGCGGCAACACGGGGATAGCGCTTGCATTTTTAGCCGCCGCCAAAGGATACACCATTACCCTTACTATGCCCGCCAGTATGAGCCCGGAGCGCATTAAAATCTTAAAAGCGTTGGGGGCCAACGTCGTATTAACGGACCCGGCGCTCGGCATGAACGGTGCTATCCAAGAAGCGGAAAACATCTGCCGCCAAACAGGCGCTTTTATGCCGTCCCAATTTACTAACCCCAATAACCCCGCCGCGCACCGCCAAACGGCGCAGGAAATTGATGAAGATTTGCACGGTAAGGTGGACATACTGGTCTGCGGCGTAGGCACCGGGGGAACCTTAACGGGAACCGGGCGCACCCTCAAACAAATGCACCCGCATTTGCGCATAATAGCGGTGGAGCCGTCCGATTCGCCCGTATTATCCGGCGGCAAGGCGGGGCCGCACAAATTGCAAGGGATTGGGGCCGGGTTTATTCCGTCTATTTTAGATACCCGGCTCATAGATGAAGTCGTGCAAGTGACGGCGGAAAACGCCGGAAAAACCGCCCGCGAACTGGCTAAAAAAGAAGGCTTACTGGCGGGAATCAGCGGCGGGGCCGCCCTTTGGGCCGCGTTGCAAGAAGCCCGCAAACCGCAGAACGCCGCCAAAAACATCGTGGTTATTCTGCCTGACAGCGGAGAGCGGTATTTAAGCACTTGGGAATTTGACGAAAACGCATGAAAAAATTACTGGTAATGCTTTGCTTGCCGGCGGTGTTATGGGTTTCCCTTTTCGCCCAAGAAAAAGCGGATATTGTAATAGAAATGGACGGCCCCGCCACGGCGGGCCCGTCTGTTTGGGTGGGGCAATACTCCGCGCGGGAGTTGGCTAAAAAATTCAAAGGCAAAACCTTGTCCGCGGTCTTATCCGCCTCAACAACGGTGTCCGCCCGCCGGGAAGACTTTACAGGCAAACACCGCCAAACCTTTACCGCCCTGCGCTATGGGGACGAAACCGATTTCCGCCAACTCTTATTTTACGCCCGGGAGCCGCAAACCTTTGTGGCGGCGGCGGACAGCGTTTCCGGCATACTGCGTTGGCGCAATACATACGGGGTGGAAATTGCCGTCAGCCGCCGCGCGTTTGAAAAAGCGTTTCCGCAGGCCGCGCGTTCCGCCCTTCAAAATTTGAAAACCGGGCAAACCCTGGACGTATTCCACCTAAAAAATACGCCCGCTGAAAAGCCGTTTTCCCATTATTATATTTTTGAACAAGAGCGCCTGAAACAAGTGCTGAAAGACCAAGCCGCTTATGACAGTTTTGCCGCCCAAATAGCGGCGGACAACCAAGCGTTTAACGAACTGCAACGCCAGAAAAAGGAGCAGGCCCAAAAGCCGCGGCCAACGGTGCAGGAACGCCCGAAAGCATTATCTTACGGCGGCACGCAAGACCAGTATTTATACGGCCCGCGGCTTGTAAAAGGCAAACGCCCCATGGAAAAAGCAAACTCCCGCAAGAAAAGCGGCCAAAACTCCACTGCCGCACAGGAGGGAAAATGACTTATTTATCTTCTATGGGGATAGCCGGTGCGCTGTACCTGATTTTGCAAATTTGCGTGACCGTACACATTCTTTTACATAAAGAAGACGTCCACAGCACTATCGGTTGGATTGGCCTGGTGTGGCTTACCCCGCTTGTAGGCACCGTAATTTATGTACTGTTGGGTATCAACCGTATCCACCGCAAAGCGTTGGATTTGCGCAACAGCGGGCCGACCCTGTATAAACTGTCCGCGCGTGAAGCCCAGGAAGCGGAAAAATTCTTTCCGCCCTCTTTTTGGCAGTTAATCCGCCTGGGGCACAAAGTCCACCCGCAGCTTTTTGCCCGTGGCAACCGCATTACGCCGCTCATCAACGGGGATAACGCCTACCCCGAAATGTGCCGCCTGATTGCGCAAGCTAAAAAAGAAGTGCTTTTAGCCAGTTATATTTTGAATAACGATAAAGCCGGGCAAATGTTTTTAGCCGCCTTAAAAACGGCCGCCCAAAACGGCGCCCGGGTAAAAATGCTAGTGGACGGCGTAGGGCTCAATTATTCCAAACCCAACATTATGGCCGCCGCCCGCAAAATAAAAGGGCTGGAAACGGCGGTCTTTTTGCCGTCTAAAAGCCCCATTAATTTACCGTTTGTAAACTTGCGCAACCACCGCAAAATTTTAGTGGTGGACGGACAAAAAGCCGTCTTTGGCGGAATGAATATTGCGCAAGAGGATTTACTGGAAACCCACCCCAAACACCCGGTGCAAGACGTCACTTTTTTGGTGGAAGGCCCGGTGGTGGAACAAATGGCCCGCGTGTTTGAAGCAGATTGGATTTTTACCGGCAAAAAGCCGTTTGTTCCGGCGGCCTACCCGCACGCCCAAAACCTGCCGGGGGATATTCCCGCGCGGATTATCCCGGACGGGCCGGACAGCGACTACGGCAAACTGCAACTGATGCTTTGCGGCGCCTTAAACTGCGCCCAGCAAAGCGTATACATTGTGACCCCGTATTTTCTGCCGGAAGAAGACGTATTAAACGCGCTGGAACTGGCCAGTTTGCGCGGCGTAAATGTTGAAATCATCCTGCCCGCCAAAAGCAATATTTTTGGGATGGATTGGGCCATGCAGGCCAACTTTGCGCGCTTACTCAAACGCGGCATAAAAATCTACCGCACCCCGGCCCCGTTTGACCACAGCAAATTAATGGTGGCGGATAATGCATGGGTGTTTGCCGGGTCCGCAAATTGGGACGTGCGGAGCTTAAAACTAAATTTTGAATGTAATATAGAATGTTTCAGCAAAACGCTGGCGGAACAGGTATTAAAAATTATTCACGCCAAAAAAGCGGCCGCCAAACCGGAAACATTCGGCACACACGCCAACACGCCGTGGCTCAAACAACTGCGCAACCGCGCATTTAAGTTATTAACACCGTATTATTGATTATGTTTTATAAAATTCCTTCCCCCAACCGGGTTTTATTTTATAAAGGCACACCGCGGCGGCGCAAATTGCCCGCCCGCTTTACCGTGTGCGTATGGAATTTGCATAAATGCAAAGACCCCGGCTTTGCCCCGGCCTTTGCGGATTTTTGTGCCCGGGCCGATTTGTTTTTAACGCAAGAGGCCGTTTTCCGGCCGGGAACCGACAACCCTTTACTGCTCCCTGGGTTAGAGTGGGCGGTGGCCGTCAGCTTTTTATCCCTCCGCCGGCATACCCCGGTTGGGATAGCTACCGGGTGCCGGGCCCCGGCCCTGCAATCCGGCTACCGCGCCCAAGTGTTAGAGCCGTTTTTCAAAATGCCCAAAATGGCCCTTGCCACCGTGTACGATACGGAAAACGGCCCTTTACTGGTACTAAACATTCATGCCATTAATTTTAAGGGGCTAAACGCATTCAAACTGTATTTAGCCAAGGCGGCGGAACTGTTGGCGGGCTTCCCGGGTGCGGTACTGGTGGCGGGGGATTTTAACACATGGAGCGGCGGACGCTTAACGGCCCTGAGG
>CAKUDJ010000103.1 GCA_934644855.1 uncultured Elusimicrobiales bacterium | reverse complement strand
GATATGCTCAACCGCGCCTTCTGCGAAGTCATGTTAGCCGGGGACGCCAAGGGCCGCGTGTTCACTTTCCCGATTCCTACCTACAACATTACCAAAGATTTTGATTGGGAAAACCCCAAACTTGCCCCCCTGTGGGAAATGACGGCTAAATACGGTATCCCGTACTTTGCCAACTTTATTAATTCCGACATGAACCCGGAAGATGCGCGCTCCATGTGCTGCCGCCTGCGCATTGATAACCGCGAGCTGCGCAAACGCGGCGGCGGCTTGTTCGGCTCTGCCCCCCTCACGGGTTCTATTGGCGTGGTGACTATCAACTTGCCGCGTTTGGGGTATTTGTCCAAAACGGAAGATGAATTTTTCAAAAACTTGAAAGACCGTATGGAAGTTGCCAAAAACAGCTTGGAAATTAAACGCAAAATTATTGAACGCTTTACGGCGGGGAATTTGTACCCGTACATGAGCTTCTACCTGCGCTCCGTAAAACAGCGTTTTAATGAATACTGGAAGAACCACTTTTCCACCATTGGGCTGGTGGGCTTAAACGAAGCCGCCCTCAACCTGATTGGGGAAGATATCGGCACCGAAAAAGGCAAAAAATTTGCCGAAAAAACGCTTACTTTTATGCGTGAAACCCTGGTTAAATTCCAAGAAGAAACCGGCAACAACTATAACTTGGAAGCCACCCCGGCCGAAGGTACTTCTTACCGCTTGGCCAAGTTGGATAAAGAACGCTACCCGGAAATCATCTGCGCCAACGAAGCGCTTTGCAAACAAGGGCACCCGCCGTTCTATACCAACTCTTCCCAGCTGCCCGTCAACTATACAGACGACGTGTTTGAAATGTTGGATTTGCAAAGCACCATCCAATCCAAATACACGGGCGGAACCGTACAGCACATCTTTACGGGGGAAAGAATTAAAGATTTGGAAGCGATGAAGAAATTCATCAAAACGGTGTGTGAAAAATATACTTTACCGTATTTTTCCATCACGCCTACTTTCAGCGTCTGCCCCAAATGCGGCTACATTGAAGGCGAACATTTTGAATGCCCCAAATGCAAAGCAGAACGGATGCAAGAACTGGAACACCAGATTAAATTGCTGGAAGAACAACTCTACAGCAAATAATTATATCCTTTTTAGGTTTACACAACCTAAAAAAGCAGTTGTATCCGCACGCGCAATATGCCCCCGCAAAGCAAGCGTATACGCGTGCGGCCAACAAGAAGCACTCTAGGAGAACAACCCAAATGACCGCTCAAGAAAAGAAAGTAGTAGAAAATAAAATTTCCGAACTTAAACAAGAATTGTCCGATGTGCACGGCTCTAAATGTGAAGTTTATTCCCGCGTAGTTGGCTATTTGCGCCCGGTGCAAAACTGGAACAAAGGCAAAAAAGAAGAATTTGCCTTGCGCAAAACCATGCACGTCGGTTGCGGGTGCGACAAATAAGCCGGTAAGTCTATTTTGGTTTCATTATGAAAATCGGCGGACTTATTAAGTTTACACTCATAGACTTCCCCGGCCGTCCGGCTGCTGTGGTTTTTACGCAAGGCTGCAACTTCCGCTGCCGCTATTGCCATAACCCGGAATTAGTCTACCCGCATTTATACATGGAACCCATGCCACAAGAAGAACTTTTCGCCTTCCTTACGCGCCGCCAAGGCACGTTGGAAGGCGTTGTTGTGACAGGCGGCGAACCTACTATTCATGCGGATTTACTGGATTTTATGGCCCAAATCAAGGCTATGGGCTTTGCCCTCAAGTTAGATACCAACGGCACCCGCCCGGAAGTATTGCGCGAAGCCTATGCCCGCAAATTGGTGGATTATGTAGCCATGGACCTCAAAGCCCCGTTGGAAAAATACGCCCTGATTACCGGGGTGGATTTTAACCCGGCCGTTTTGAAAGAATCCATGCAGTTAATTGTGCAATCCGGCGTGCCGTATGAGTTTCGCACCACCTACGACAAAACCGTATTGACGGATAATGACATTGAAGCTATCCGCGCGCTGACGGACGGCACCCATTACCGGGTGCAGGAATGCTTGCCGGTAGCCAAAGCCAAAGCTACATTAAAAGTAATGCACGACGAGATATAAACCCGGTTTTCCGGTTAAAAACGCGCCCGGACGGCGCGTTTTTTATTTTATCTGCCCTTTCTTCGTGCCGCCTATACATAAAAATACCGCCCCGAGCCAACGCTCCGGGCGGTATTTTCATAAAACAAGATGTATTAGCGCGACAAGCGGTTCAAGTCTTTCACAAACTCAAACAATTTGTCTTGCGTAGGCTGGCTCAATACCTCAATCGCATGGGCACTAATAAATTCCGCCGGTTTAACGGCACCCTGCGGGGTTTGAACAGGCTTCACGAACTCTTTGGCCATAGCCGGGCCCAACGCAGGTTTAGCTTTCAACTGGGCGTAAAATTCATCCATGGGCGCCATGACCGCCTGCAAAACGGTTTTCACATCTTGCGTGGCAGCCAACGTCTTGCGGAAGGAAACCAACGCCGTTGCATACGCCTTGGGCAACGCGGCTAAACTTTTTCTGTTTTTCGCCTGCACGGAAGCCTTTTCCAAAGCCACACGGAAAGCTTCAAAGGTTTCCTGTTCTTTTTGCGGCAAATTGATAGATTCCATTTGGATATATTCAATCAGCGTGGTCTTTTTGCCGTCTTTGAACATATAAACAAGCGTACCGAGCTGCGGAGTCATCGTTTCCCGTTCTTCTTCAGAGATTTTCATATAGGCTTTCCGTACGGAATCCATTAATTGAAAGTTGGCATGAAAATCATAATACGCATGTTGGGTTTCCACCGTGGCAAAAGAGCGCATGGCCATAAAAGCCATTCTTTGCGCGGGAGTCATGTTTTTTAGCTGGTTCAAAATGTGGTTCATTTTTTGATCCAGCAGTATGGTGGTTTCATCAAGCGCCCGCATTTCTCCCGCCTTTTTAGAATCTGTCGGTTTAGGGACAGACAATCTCTTTTCCAAATAATTAGCCGACGTTGGAGGAATCTTATTCACTTTTTTCGTTTTGTCGTCCTGGTTATCCGGCCAAGTGTTGGCTGCAAAAGCCACACCGCTCATCAATACAGCCATTGACATCGCCAAAAACTTTTTCATGGTGTTCTCCTTTTCAAAAGTTAATTCTTATTATTAGTCTAAAAAATACAACCCGTTGCGTCAAGGGCCTTTTGGTCCTTTTTTTCTGGGTCCTTGATAAACCCACAAAAAAGGAACCGTCAGCCTAAACCGACGGTTCCCCGGAGGATAACAAATTATTATTTCAAATCCCGTTCAATCGCGGCGCCCCATGCATCAAACTCATATTGCAGTTTGCCGGGCATAGACACACTTTCCATTTGCACAAAGCGGGAAATAACCACGTGTCTTTTGCAAAAGCCGGTTTTAATGGGTTTATTGATTTCCCGGCTTACCAAGGCCGCCAAAGCGGGGTCCGCTTTGCGCAAGGCATTATGCGCATCCATCACCGGGGCCAACGTTTGCAACATATAGCCGGCATTGTAGCTTTTCATGGTGTAAATGGTGCGGCGGGCCGACGATAATTTGGCTAAGGTGTCCTTGGCGGCAGGCGCATTGGCCGCATTGGCCACATCACGCAAGACCTGCTTGGCCCAAGCATCAAAATCCCCTTGCATACTTTCAGGCAGAACCACGCTCTCACGCAAAACAAATTCGGCCATTTTCAACCGGGCGCCCCAACCGGCTTTGAACGGGGCATTAATTTCAAAACTGGTTGCCGCCGCGGCAGCAACGGAAACACGGCGTAAAGCGTTGTACGCGTCCATCACTTTTACTATGGATTGCAACGCCATAGAAAAATTAGGCTCCTGCAAGCGGGCAATTTCGTCCTTAGCACTTAAAGCAGCCCGCAAAACGTCCTTCTTCAACGCCGCCACATTTTGCTGACGCTCCATTTTGGTTTGTTGGATTTTGCTGTCTAATCTTTCCACTTGCGGGAAGGCCGCCTCTCCGGGGAGCGCATAGAGCGCGCCGGAATAAAAAACAGTTAAAAGGGTGTATAAAAATACTTTTTTCATGGAGTTTCTCCCGGTTATTTTGCACTTTCTATTTATAGAATAAATATTTTACAAGTCAAAAACCAGAGTCTTTAGACCTAAAAATGTTCTAGGTCCTTTATTTACCGGGCCCCTCTTTTTTAGGCTTATCCGCCACCCCAAGCCGGAGCGGTTCTCTGACGGAGCGGGCCCCATTACCCCATAAAAAAGGCCCCCGCAGGGGCCTAAAACAAACGGGAATTAATACTTAAATTGTCCGTTTTCGTACACCAGTTGGGTTTGGCCGTTTTTTAGAATAGCGGTGACG
>CAKUDJ010000102.1 GCA_934644855.1 uncultured Elusimicrobiales bacterium | reverse complement strand
ACCACTACCATGGTGCCGTCGTCCAAATAGCCGATGCCCTGTTCTTTTTCTTTACCGTCTTTCATAATGAACAAAGACATGGTTTCCCCGGGCAGGACCACCGGTTTTAAGGCGGTAGCCAAATCGGCCACGTTTAAGACTGTGACGTCATACAAGGCGCCCACTTTATTTACATTAAAATCTAACGTGACTACTTCCGCATCCAAACTTTTGGCCAGTTTTACAATGCGTTCTTCGGGCGTATCCGCCTTGGGGGCGCGGTTGGTTAAGCGTACGCCGATTTCTTTCAGCTCTTGCAAGCGGGTGGCAACGTCCAACCCGCGGCGGCCTTTGGCGCGCTCCAACGGGTCTTTACTGGCGGCCATTTTGTTGAGCGCCTCCATTACAAAAACAGGCAATACAATAATGCCGGATAAAAAGTTAATTTCGCACAAATCCACAATGCGCCCGTCCAACAGGGCAGATAAATCGGCCACTTTCAAATGGCTGCCGCGGTAGGAAAGCCCTTCCAAATCCCGCGCCTTAAAAATGCTGACCAGTACGCCAAATACCAAAAGGGCAATTTCTATATTGGCTTCATAACGGCCCCAAAAATTGGCAACGGTATCGTTGGCAAATTTCATCAGGCCGTAATCAAAAAACACATACAGCATATACCCCAACAACAGCCCGGTACACGCAATCATAATTTTAACTAAACGCAAGCGCTTAAAAAGCACCTCGCCGGCCAACACAATGGCACCGCACAACAAACCGCCCAACAGACTCATCCAATCTTTATCTATAAAATTATATGTAAGGAATGGGAATGCAACTAACGTGGATATTCTAAAAATCCAAATAGGCATAAGGCCTCCAATAAAATTAGGGTAAAACAGCAAACCCGTATATATATTTACATTTTAGCACTTTACCGACATTTTATGCTGATTTTTATGAAGAAAAACGCCGTTTTTTCCCCCGCCTTGCAAAAAACCGGCACAAGGCCGGTTCTTTTTAACGCAATTTGAGGGCTAAATCGTTCAGGTCCGCCAGTTCCAACACCGTCAAATCTTTCAGGTTGCGTTTTTCCGGGCGGGACAAAGCGGCCGTGTAGGCTTTTTGGAACCCCAAACGGCGGGCTTCTTCCAAACGGCGGTCCAACAGCGGCACTTTGGCCGCCTGCCCCAAAATGCCTACTTCCGCCATAAACAGGCTGTCGTGCGCGATGGGGATTTCTTTACAAGAACTAATCACCGCCGCGCATACGGCTAAATCCAACGCCGGGTCTTTTAGCTTAACGCCGCCCGCCAAACTGACAAAAATGTCTTTATTATCTAAAGGCAGGCCGATATGTTTTTCCAATGCGGCAAACAACATTAAACAGCGGTTCAAATCCACCCCCGTCGTCACGCGGCGCGGGTACGGGTAATGCGTGGGGCTGACTAACGCCTGCACTTCCGTAAGCAGCGGGCGGCTGCCCTCTAACGCCAAGGAATACGCCCGCCCTTTAAGGGCACGCTCTTTAGACGTTTGCGCAAAATACTCGCTGGCATTTTCCACCCCTTCCAAACCGCTGCCCGTCATTTTGAAAAGGCCGATTTCCCCGGTGGAGCCGAAACGGTTTTTGTGCGGGCGGAGCAAGCGCAGGACGTTGTCTTTTTCCGTATCAAAATAGAGAACGCTGTCCACCATGTGTTCCAACACTTTGGGGCCGGCCAGTTCGCCGTCTTTCGTCACATGGCCCAACACAAACGTAATAATGCCTTTAGGTTTGCACAAACGCACCAGTTCGTTGGCACATTCGCGCACTTGGCCGACGGTGCCCGCCGAAGAAGTAAACTCCGGGTGATACACCGTTTGGATAGAATCCAACACTAGCACATCCGGCGCCACCTGCTCTACGGATTCCACAATTTTTTGGATGTCCGTTTCACAATGCAGATAAATGTTTTCGCTCCCTACGCCCAGGCGTTGGGCGCGGCCGGAAATTTGACTGATGCTTTCTTCGCCGGAGATATACAATACTTTTAAGGTTTTGGAAAGCGCCGCCGCCACCTGGAGCATAAGCGTACTTTTGCCAATACCGGGCGCCCCGGCCAACAGCGTAATTTGGCCTTTTACCAATCCGCCACCCAACAGCCGGTCAAACTCCCCAATGCCGGTGGGAATACGGGTTTCCGGCACGGAGCGGCTCTCGGAAAGTTTTATAATTTCGGACGAAAAATCCGTAAAACTCCGGGTGCGTTGGGGCTTTTTGCTTTCCTGCTGTTTTACTTCTTCCGCCAACGTGTTCCATTCCCCGCATTCCGGGCATTGGCCCGACCATTTGGGGGCTTCATACCCGCATTTTTGGCAGACAAAAACCGTCTTAAATTTCATAACGCTCCTACCGGGCCATGGTGGCCAAACCGAAGAAAGACGAAATATCCTGGTCGTTAAACGACAGGTTCGCTTTGACGGCAAAATCGTTGGTTTCCAACGCGTCGCGCATCCACGCACCCATGGAGAAATAGCGGTTAAACCTAAAGTCCACCCCATAGGTTAAGTTCGGTTTGGTAAACTGGCGGTGATTAATGACGCGGTCGCGGCCCCAATCGGACAGTTCCCCCGTAAACGCGAAGCGGTTGAAAAATTCGTGTTCATAGAACGGGCGCAATTCCATCGCCACGCCGCCCGAACCGCGAATCAGCCCCGCCGATACGCGCGCCCAACGGTTGTAAAGCCCAAAGCGCAGGTCCAGTTTATTGCGTTCCAAATAGTCTTTGGAGTTGAGTTTATCGTCCTCGTTGCCCAGGTTTGCCATCCCCACGCGGTAGAACGTAAAACCGCTGGAGGGGAAGATTTCCAAGGCCAGGTCACTACTGGCTATTTTGGCTTGCGGCATATAGAAAAAGTCATAATCCCAATATACGCGAAAGCGGCTCATTTTGCCCACAAAAGTTTTTACTTCCGTCATGGTTTGTTTCAGGTCTGTCACGCTGTCTTTTACGTCTTGCTTCATTTGCGGGTCCTTAATCAAACTGCCGATAACGCCGTCGCCGTTATCCAAACTGGTCATTACGCTATCGGCTTTGGCTACCACGCCTTTAAGCTGCTCGCTGATTTGGTCCAAATTCTGCACGGAATTGGTTAAATACGGGCGCATACCGGAAACCATTTGGTTCAAATTGGCCGAAAGCCGCCGCACATCTGCCAAGGCATCATTTAAGTTGCGGCCGAATTCCCCCTGCTTGTTTACGCTGTCCACCAATTCTTTTACGCTGGACATAGTTTGCGCAATCATTACGTCCATGGGCAGTTCGTCCGTGCCGTTTACATATTCCCCATTGGTAATTAAGCCGGAAGCGGGAGTACCTTGCTCCGCTTTTAAGTATTTGGAACCGATAATACCCGTCATTACCACGCTAAAGTGCGTGTCTTTATACAAGGGGATACCTTCGTTAATGGCGGCCACGACAATGACTTGGCCGTTTTCTATTTTAATGGCTTTTACTTTGCCCACTTCCACGCCGGAAAGTTTAACCGCCGCTTTGACGGGCAGGCCGGAAACGTCCTGAAATCTGATGTTTACATCATAGGTGCGCGTAATGGAAAATCCGCCCAGAAAATAGAGCGAAAACCCCAACACAAACAACCCGATTACCGTAAAAATACCTAATTTTGTTTCTGGTTTCATAATTTTTGGTTCCTTATTACATAATAACTGTTTATCCGCCCGAAAGCAGGCGTTTTTTTAATTAGTCCTTGGTTAATTTCATTTGGATAGGCCCGTGGCTGCTGCCGCTGACAAACTGTTTTACATAGGGGTTGTCGGTACGGTTAAATTCGTCCGGGGTGCCTTCCAACAAAACGCGGCCTTCATACAAGAAAGCAATTTTGTCCGCTATCTTAAAAGCGGAGTGCATATCGTGCGTAATTACTACGGAAGTGACATGCAATTTATGTTTCAAATCCAAAATCAAATCGCTGATAATATCCGACATAATCGGGTCCAGCCCGGTCGTCGGTTCATCATACAAAATACATTTGGGGCTTACGGCCAGTACGCGCGCCAGGGCCACGCGCTTTTTCATCCCACCGGAAAGCTCGCTGGGGTTTAGGTGTTCCACATCTTTTAAGCCCACTAACGCCAATTTTTCTTTTACGATTTGCGGGTAATCCGCTTCCGGCACGTCGGTTAGATATTTAAGCCCGAAGGCCACGTTTTCCCCCACGCTCATGGAGTCAAACAGCGCCCCCTCCTGGAACAAATACCCAAAATGGCGGCGGATAGAGGCCAGTTTTACCTCGCTATGGATTTTGGTGACGTCTTTGCCGTCCACCAAAATTTTGCCGCCGTCGGCTTCTTCCAACCGCATTAAGCATTTAATCAGCGTGCTCTTGCCGCAGCCCGAGCCGCCCAAAATGCAAAGCACTTGGCCGTCTTCTATTTGCAAGTTGACGTTTTTTAACACCTGTTT
>CAKUDJ010000101.1 GCA_934644855.1 uncultured Elusimicrobiales bacterium | reverse complement strand
ACTGGAAATAGCGGTCAATGCCGCTGGCCATTAAGGTTTGTTTGAACATTTGGGGGCTTTGCGGCAGGGCGTAAAATTCCCCATGGTGTACGCGGGACGGCACCAAATAGTCGCGCGCGCCCTCGGGCGTGGAGCGGGTTAAAATAGGGGTTTCCACTTCCAAGAAACCGTTTTTATCCAAATACCGGCGCGCGGCCTGGGCCAAGCGGTGGCGCAAATACAGGTTGGCAAACATTTTGGGGTTGCGTAAATCCAAATAGCGGTATTTCAAGCGGATTTCTTCCGCCACGGAGCGGGAGTTTTCCACATCAAACGGCAGTTGGATAGAGGTGTTTAAGAGAACCAAATTATCTGTTAAAAGTTCCACTTCGCCGGTTTTTAAGTTTTTATTTACGGCACCTTCAATACGGGGTTTTACCGTGCCGGAAACTTGCACCACATATTCGTTGCGCAGGGTGCTAGCCAGGGCAAAAAACGGGCTTGCCGGCTCCACCACCACTTGCATAAGGCCGGTGCGGTCCCGCAAGTCAATAAATAACACGCCGCCGTGGTTGCGGTAGCTGTTTACCCAACCGCATATAGTTTGGTGCGTGCCAATGTGCGAGGCGTTCAAATCCCCGCAGTAGTTCGTTCTCTTCATAATGTTTTTTTTACCTCATCAGTTAAAACGTCAAATGAAATTTTTTGTTGCTCCCCGGTGGAGAGATTTTTGAAAGTGGCTTGTTGTTGGGCCAGTTCGTCCGTACCCAAAATAATGGCATAAGCGGCGTGGCAACGGTCGGATTGTTTCATTTGGCCTTTTACATTTTTATCAAACAGGCCGCCTTCGGTGCGGATGCCCGCCGCGCGCAAAGACTGCATAATGTTGAATGCGGTTTCGTTGCAGGATTTATCCATAGAAACCACATACACGCTTTTGACGGCTGCGTACGGAGTTTCCCCTCGGGCGGCAATTACACGCTCCGCCCCCATGGCCCAACCGATAGCCGGCGTGGCCGGGCCGCCCATATTTTTAACCAGCGTATCATAACGCCCGCCCGCCGCTATTGCGTTTTGGGAAACATCCCCGGCCTGAAATTCAAACACGGTGCGGGAATAGTAGTCCAGCCCGCGCACGAGCATAGGGTCTACCACAAAATCTATCTTGCCTTTAAGCAATGCCTGTACTTCGTCAAAATGGGCTTGGCACTCTGGGCACAGCTGCATGGTGGGCACGCGGCCTGCAAAGTGGGAGCCGTCTATTTTGCAATCCAACACGCGCAAGGGATTTTTTTCCAAGCGGGTTTGGCAGTTTTCGCACAGGGTGTCTTTTTCTTTAGATAAAAAGTCAATCAAGGCTTGGCGGTAGAGCGGGCGGCATTTATCGCACCCTAAACTGTTGATTTTAACGCAGTAATTTTTAGCGCCGAATTTGGAAACAATATCCTTGAGCATCAAAATTACTTCGGCATCTGCCGCGGGGGCCGAGTTGCCGATATATTCCGCGCCGATTTGTTCAAATTCGCGGTAGCGGCCGGCTTGCGGGCGTTCCGCACGGAACATATTGCCCACATAATAAAATTTTTGCACCGGCGCATTTTGGGTGAAGTTATTTTCCAAATACGCACGCACCACGCCGGGAGTTCCCTCCGGGCGGATGGCCAGTTGGCGGTGGCCGGCATCTTCAAAGGCGTACATTTCTTTTTGCACAATGTCCGTCGTTTCGCCGGTGGATTTGACAAACAACTCCTTCAATTCCACAGTGGGCAGGCGCAGTTCGCCAAACCCATAAAGGGAAAACACGCCGCGGGCGCAGTTTTCAAGTTCAGTAAAATTTTTAGATTGGGGTTCAAATATATCGCGGAAGCCCCGTACAAGTTTAGCCATATATTCATTTTAGCATTTTAGAAGGAAACAAAAACAGCCATACTGCCAAAAAGCTCCGGTTGTCCGGAGCTTTTGGAAGATGATTTTAATTTTTGCACTCTTTTGTCAGTTCCATATTCTTCTTTAATTGTTGGTACTGGCGCTTGAGTGACGTTTCCTTTTTAGACAGCCGCCGCTTTGCTTTTTGCTTTTGCGTAATACGGACCAAGGCGGATTGGTTTTGTCTTTCAAAAAACGCTACATCCGCCGGCGTCACAGGCTGGAATACGCGGCATTTTTCGGCCTTTGCCTTTGTACGGGCCTTGGCGGCTTTGTCCGCCCCCAAAGAAAGCCTATACGCTTCTGCAGAGGCTTCCTGTGCGCCGCGGTAGCGGCGGATGTCGGATACCGTTAAATCCAGTTTCTTCATATCGGCTTTAGCGCCCACCACATCATTGGGGGTGTTAAAGAAATAAAAACCGGAGTATCTGTCCAAGCTGGCATCATCTGTTTTGTGGAACCGCTTGAAAAAGTGGTACGCACACGACGAATGTTTATGCACCGTACGGCCTACGGAATCGGTATAAAAAGTTCCCTCGTCCATTTCTTGATGGCACACCACACAGGTGGCTTTAGACGCGGCTGGCTTTGCTTTAGGCGCGGCTTTGGGCGCAGACGGCCGAGGAGCTACTGGCGCGGCTTTAGGCGCGGCCTTAGGTGCCACAGGCTGTGCCTTGGGCGCGGACGGCTTGGGTGCAGACGGCTTGGCGGCTATGGGCGTGCCTTTGTGGGCGGCAGAGGTTCTGCTCTTTTTGAATTCCTCAAACAATGCATTGTATGCCTGCAATTCACGCTGTTGTTCCGGCAGGGCTGTACCCCTGCGGACGGCCTCTAAAGAATCCTTTAATCCGTGGTGAGTGGCAATAAAGAAATCCAACCGCTCCTTGGGGGTGCTTTTTCTGCTTATAACCGGCTGAGGGTTTGTCACAGGCATAATAGGCTTAGGGTTAGCCTTGTTAAACGTGCCTGTTGGGCGCGTACCCGAAATAACCGGCGCAGAAGGGTTAGACGCAGTTGCCTGATTCCGTTTAGCGGGGGTATGGCCAGTGGCGGATTTGGCAGACGAAACTTTACCCTTGCGCGGCTGGGCCGAACCCTTGGCAAGAAGGCCCTCTTTATCTTGAATTTTCAATTCAGGTTTTTCATCCAAATCAACCGAACTGTTTAGCAGTTTTCCGCCAGCAATAAGGTCACCTGTCTTCCACTTGCTTTGGACAATTTGTTTTTTGGCTTTTTCTTGGGCCGCGGCGTGCCTTGCTTCAGCCGTTTCCTCTTGGGAAGGCACACACACCTGACTCTTCGCGCGTTGATTGTGGTAATAGCACGCCAACGTAGCCAAGCGCAAAGCGTCGGCATTGTTGGGGGCCGTCGGGGAGGCAGCCCCATTCATTGAGTGATACATAATGGAGGTTGCGTCATCTTCGTGCGCAAGACCGAACAAATGTCCAAATTCGTGAATAAAAACAGTTTGGTTATATTTGGCCCAAGGGCCTTTTTTATGCCATTGTTCTACCGGATTTTGCTCTAGTTCTTTGGCAAGTTTGGGTTCTTTTTCTCTGGCGTCGTCAATGTTCCCAAACATCCTAGATGCTAGATCCTCCAAGATGCCTCTTTCATAATCATTTTTAGCTTTTTTCCGTTCCTCTTCCGTTTTATTTTTACTGTCCAACCACGCAAGCCACCCTTCCCTCATCTGAAAACCCAAACGGCCATATCCGGCCCCTTGCGCTGGAAAAGAACCAATACCAAGCCCTTTTACGCCGTCCTTATCATTATATGTCATAACTTCCGTCACATACAATTCCAAGGTTAGGCCCACCACCTGATTGGTCTGGGTTAAAGGGAAAAGATGTCCGCCTTTCATGCGTTCAGCACCGTCATAGCGCTTAAAAGTAAGTTTGGGCAGCTGGTACTTTTTCGATAAATATTTATTGGCTGCCGTGCGCCACGCTTCCCACGCTTGCGGTAAATAATCATATACGGCATCCGCCGCCGCTTGGGCCGCCGGATTTTTGGATAGAAACTCTTTACGAGGGCGGGACGGGGGAACATTGGATTCAAACACAAAAACATCTACCTCTACCGTACGAATTTTTTGAGGATAGAGGATTTTGGAAAAGAAAAAAACTTTATCGTGCCCATTTTTTTGCTGGATGACCTTAAAAGTATCTACCGTAAGCTCTACTTTTGTATCCATACCAACGGGGGCGGGAGAGGACCACCCGCACGGAACAAATATAACTAATGCTAAAAACACAGTTAATATTTTTTTCATAATAATCTCCAAACAAATAACGATTTGAACCAAACACGGTGTCCGTTTTGGGTCAGATATAATTATAGTATAGTTATAAAAGAAAAACATTTCAAGAGAATAAAAAATTACAACAAAAAACTTTCCAATTTATTTTTTTATATGCTATAATAAATAGGTCGGAAAAATCCCAGGATTAACAAAAAACCGTTTTTTGGGCGTGTAGCTCAGCTGGGAGAGCGCCTCGTTCGCAACGAGGAGGTCGTCGGTTCGATCCCGATCACGTCCACCA
>CAKUDJ010000100.1 GCA_934644855.1 uncultured Elusimicrobiales bacterium | reverse complement strand
GCTCCAGGCAAACCACCCGCCGCCGATTAAAACCGCCACGATAAGCAGCTTTATAAAAATATTTTTTTGCATAAACCATTTCCAGCACGCAACCGGAAAGTGAAGAATTTTTTTCATACTATTTAGTCCCCATTGCTTGTTTAAGTTCGGCTACTGCGGTAGCATAATCATAACGGGCGGTTAAGTAGCTCAGCTCCGCATCCGTATAAGAAACTTCGGCATCTTTCAGTTCAATAATATCGCCGATACCCTCGTTATAACGGCCTTGGGCCAAATCTAAATTTTCCTTGGCTTTTTGCACGTTTAATTGGGCGATTGGCACGCTGTCGCCCGCTTCCTGCAACTTCAAATAGGCGCTCTGTACCTGCAAAAATACATCATTCATTAAACTGCGGTCTTGGTTTAACGCTCCCGCTAAAGAAATTTTAGCCTGTTTGACCCCGTTATACGTTTGGAACGCATTAAATAAAGGTAATTCCACCGCGGCTAAAAGTTTAGTGTTTTCGTTATCCAAATAAAAATCGTCGCCGCTTTTGCTAAAACCGGCCGAAAAAGAAAACGTGGGCCAGTACCCCGCTTTGGCTTGGTTGAGTTTAATGCGGCTGATTTTAAGCCCGGTTTGGGAGGACAGCACGTCCGGCCGTTGGGCATACGCCGTGCGGACGGCTTCTTCCAGGGTAATTTGGAACGGCGTTTCGTCTATTTGGCTGTCCAACACCAATGTTTTGCCCGCCGTCACGCCCATAGCGTTTGCCAAATTGGCCGAAGACGTATTAACCAAATTTTTGGCGCGGATGAGGCGCAAATTTTCGTTATTTAAGTTTACTTCGGCGGTAGTCACGTCCACTTTGGGGCGCAGGCCGTTTTCAAAATAAGCTTGGGCGCGGTTGTATTGGTCTTGGTACAAATCACGCGCTTTGGTGCGTATTTCCACCGCTTTTTGGGCGGAAAGCAACGTGTAAAATTTGCTTTTTACATTACTGGCTACTTCCTGCCCGGCCTTTTCCAAAGCCAATTTGGCCTGTTCCAACGCCAAATTAGCCGTTTTGACGTTGCGCGCCAAATCCGTAATGCCGCTGATGGTTAAAGAGGCTTCCACATAAGAAGACGTGGAGCCGTGGTCCGTACGGGCATGGCCCGGCAGTTTGGTCACGTTATAATCCTGTTGGGCGCCCGCCGTGGCGGTGGGCAAAAATTTGCTTTTCGCCAAGCTGACGCTTACCGCCGCATCCGCCACGTTTAGCCGCGCGCTGATTAAAGAGGGGTTGTTTTCCATGGCAATTTCCAAACAACGCTCCAAGGTAAGCGTGGAGTCCAGGCCGGTAATTTCTTTACCGTCCGCACCCAATGCCGCCGGGAACTCCGCTTGCGGCCGGGCGGAACTGTCCGCCGCCGGAAGGGGGGAAATAACGGCACCCTGCGCGCCGCCGCAAAGGCCGGCTAAAACAAGGCCGGATAAATAAAAGTTTTTCAAAATATTCATAGTCTTTATTATTATATAAATTATGCCACCCGCTACGGTGGTTTTTGGGGCCCTTAAAAAAGCCCGCAGGTATAAAACACAAAGGGGCGCATTTTTATTGCAAAATTTTCAAACGCGGGCAAAGCGCCCGGCAAACAGGTTCGCACGGCAGGGGCCTGTTTTATTATAATATAAGTATGTGGAAAACCATTTTACTACTCACCGCCTCCAACCTGTTTATGACCGTTGCCTGGTACGGCCACTTAAAACATAAAGACAAAGCCCTTTGGTTGGTTATTTTAGCCAGTTGGGGGATTGCCTTTTTTGAATACTGCCTGCAAGTGCCGGCTAACCGTATCGGCAGCGGTTATTTTACCGTCACCCAATTAAAAGTAATGCAGGAAGTCATCACATTAAGCGTGTTTACGGGGTTTTCCGTTCTGTATTTTAAGGAAACATTCAAATGGAACCACCTGGCAGGCTTTTTATGCTTGGTGGCGGCTGTATTTTTTATCTTCAAAAAATGGTAGGATAAATTACCATGAAAAATAAACACAAATTATTTATTAAAATGGCGGAACTGGTGGCGGACCAATCCACCTGCTGCCGGCTGAACGTAGGAGCGGTATTGGTAAAAGATAACCGCGTTATAAGCATTGGTTTTAACGGCACGCCCACCGGCCAACAGCATTGTGAGGAACACTTTACCAAAGTGTATAAAGACCACTATGCCGATAAATACCCCACGTATGCGGATTTTGTGGCCAGCCGGGATTTTTACGATTTACACGGCAAGTGGTCCATTTCCAACGAACTCCACGCCGAACAAAACGCGATTGCCTTTGCGGCCAAAAACGGCATTTCCACCGCCGGGGCCGCCGTTTATGTGACGTGGTCCCCCTGCGTACATTGCGCCAAAGTAATTGTAAGCGCGGGTATCAAACAAGTTTATTACTTAAATAAATACGACCGCAGCCAGGAAGGCATTGTATTTTTGGAAAAAAACGGGATTGAATGCCGCCAATTAACCGCGGAAGACTTAAAATAACCGTTCTTTTACCCGTTTACATTTACTATAATAGATATATGGCTAACAAAACGAATAATCATGATTTTATTACTGCGGGCCTGATTAAATTGGGCTCCTTTTGCAAACGCCGCAAACAAGCCGTGTTGACCGGGTTGGGCGTTTTAGTGGTGGCTTTGGTGGTAGGCACGGCCTATCAGGCGCACTGCCAAAAAGTAGAAGAAGCCTCTTGGGCGGATTATTATGTGGCCCAAATGGCGCTACTTAGCGCGGGCCAACAGGAAGCGTTCAATTTACTGGACGCCATCAACCAAAAATATCCGGGCTCCAATGCCGGGCAATATGCCCAACTGTTAAAAGGGGATGTGTTATATTCCCAAGAAAATTACGCCCAAGCGTTGGATGTTTACGCCGCCTTGCGCGCGCAAGCCAAAAACACGCAAGTAGCCACCGTGGCGGATTTATCGTTAGGGGCGGCGTACCAAGCCACCAAACAATATGATAAATCTATTGAAACCATGAAGCAGTTTATTGCCCAAAACCCCACCAGTTTTGCGTTGCCGCAAGCGTATTTTACGTTGGCGCTATCGCAAGAGTTGGCCGGGCAAAAGGCCGAAGCGTTGGAAACCTACAAAAAACTGTTGGAAGATTACACCAAAAGTTATTGGGGCGCTTTTGCTAAAGATAAAATTAACGAATTGAAAAAATAATTTTGATAACACCCCCGCACCTTTTTAACAGGGCGGGGGATTTTTATGTAGCACAGGAGATTATGAAAAAATACTTATCCTACACGCTGGCGGTTATGCTGATGTCTTGGTCCGCCGCGTCTTACGGTGCCGGATTCGGCTTGTACGAATACAGCGCCCGCAGTACCGCTATGGGTGGCGCCACTATGGCTAACCAAGCCGAGGCTGCCTCCCTGGCCGCTAACCCGGCCTTAATTACCGAGCTTGACGGCACGCAAGCCCAACTCGGTCTAACCGTGGTGACCGCAGATGCAACCACCACCGTGGCCGGCCACTCGCGCGGATTAAAACGCGATGTTTGGTACTTGCCCAACTTCTATCTGACCCAAAAATGGAACGAGCAGGTTTCCGTAGGTTTGGGTGGGTTTTCCCGCTATGGTTTGGGGGGAGAATACAAAAACCCCTTTACTTGGGTGGGCAGCAACTTGGCCTACAAAGTAAAATTGGAAACTTTTTCCTTTACGCCTACGATTGCCGTTAAAGCCAATGATGAATTATCCGTAGCCATGGGCTTGGAAGCCATGGTTATCGGCTTTGCCCAAAATTCTTATTTTAATATGGGCACGCCCATGACCCAATATGAAATCAGCGGTTCGGGTGTAAGTTGGGGGGGAAATTTCTCCTTTGTCTATCGTCCCGAATGGGCGGAAAAATGGTCCTTGGGCGCATTGTACCGCTCCAAGGTAAAACAGAAATTAAACGGACGCATTGACGCCAACGGAAACAGCATATCCGCGTTTAATATTCACGGAGCCGATGCCGAAGGGGCTATTACCTTGCCGGACAGCATTTCCGCAGGTGTCGCTTTCCGTCCGACGGAAGACTTGACGTTGGAAGCCGGGATTGTGGGCACTTTTTGGAACGCGTATGACCAAATTCTTATCCAATACAAAGATAGCGAAACCAGCCCTGTTATCCGCAACCAGAAAAAATATAAAGACGTATACCGCTTGAACTTGGGTGCCGAATATAACTTGAACCCCAACTGGGCGGTCCGCGCGGGCTATGTGTTTGATAAATCCCCGATTAACGAACACGCCATGGATACTTTGGTGCCTGTGGACGACCGCCATATCGGCAGCCTGGGTTTTGGCTACAAAAATGAAATATGGAGCGTAGATTTTGCTTACGCGCATATTTTTGCCCGCGACTTGAGCGGTACGTCCAACTCCCAATTTGGCAGCGTGCCGATGAAGTATAATGACGGCAAGAGTGATATGTACGCCTTAACCTTAGGCTACAAATTCTAAC
>CAKUDJ010000099.1 GCA_934644855.1 uncultured Elusimicrobiales bacterium | reverse complement strand
GCCTAATAGATATAAACGAGAACATTAGTAAGGTTGTTATTATGAAAAAAAATAAATGAATCTACGGGAGCTGAGCGTATTACTGACATTACATAAAAATTTATAAGAAAACAATAGTGGAGCTAATAATGAGTGCAAAGTCTCCTATAATTAGCATAATAATTCCTGTTTACAATTCTGAAAAATATTTACAAGATACATTAGATTCAGTATTGAAACAAAGTTTCTCCGATTTTGAAGTTATCTGTATTGACGATGGAAGTACAGATAAGAGCAACGAGTTATTAACAAAATACGAAAGCAAAGATAGGCGCATACACATTATCACGCAAAAAAACCAAGGTGTTGTTTGCTCAAAAAATAATGCGGTAAAACACGTTAGAGGCGAGTTTATATGTTTCCTTGATAGCGATGACGTAATTGAGGAAAAGTTTTTGGAAAAATCATATAACGCTATTATTGCTGGTCAAGGAGATATAGTATCCTGCAGAGTTATGCTTTTTGGATGTGAAAATGGCGAGATGTACTTGCATAAGCCTACAAAACTTAATATGTCCAGAGGAAACTGTCTGGTTAATACGGCATTGCTTAAAAAAACTCTTTTTGATAAATCAGGTGGGTTTGATGAGGCATTCTCAAAAGGGTTGGAAGATTATGACCTTTGGTTAAATATGATATATCGGCAGAACGCTATTTTTTATAGAATACCTGAATTTTTATTTTTCTATCGCATAAAGCCGACCGATGAAAGTAGAAATGCAACGTGTGCGAAAACACATAGCACAGCGCTTTTCAACCTATTGCATAAAAAGTACCCCCAGATAGTCACATATCAAAAATTGTATAAGTTTGCGTCATTTATATTCCAAATCCGTCATAAACCTAAGAAAAATAAAACAATAATTAGGTTGTTAACACTCCCAATATTTTCAATCAGACAAACGAAAATGAATAAAACTTCCTACTATATGTTTGACCTTTTCCCTATATGGACCCAAAGAGTTCAGCAATATAAAATTGATGAAATAAAGAAAGTGAAACGGATGTGCAAAGAACTTAATGAGAGGTCAATAGTATAAAAAATTTGAAAATCTTTGTGCCTTTCCCTTCTTATTCATTGTGGCGTACTGTATCTCTCAATCAATACAGTTTTTCATCTAACAAACGGATACTCCTCACAATAAACCCCGGGTTTTAGCGCCCGGGGTGTTTTGGTTTGATAATCAGGCCGGTTGGAAAGCCGCGCACGCGGTATAATTAAAAGTATAAATCCCGCTTGCCGGCTTTGATTTTTTGCAAGTTTTCGTCAATCATTTTGCGTATGGGGGAACCTTCGGCAAAGTTGGTGCGGGCGGTTTCTTCAATAAGTTTAAGCCCCTTGTTTTTGAGCCCTTCCGGCGCAAAATCGTACAGGTATTCCGCAAACGTAAACATGGCGTTGGGCAAACAATGGGTTTTAATTAACCCCGGTTTGGCCATATCCATAAAGTCTTTGCCCACGCGGCCCAGGCGGTAGCACCCGGTGCAGAAAGACGGCATATGCTTGGCATCCACAATCGCTTCAATCACTTGGTCCGTGGTGCGTTCGTCCGTCAGCGTGAACTGGCTTCCGTTCTGTTTATCGTAGGAATATCCGCCCGGGTTGACGCGGGACGCGGCGGAAATTTGCGATACGCCCAACTCCAAACATTCGTTGCGGGTTTGGGGCGTTTCGCGCGTGCTTAAAATAATGCCCGTGTACGGCACGGCCAGGCGCAATACCGCCACGCAGGTTTTGAATTCTTCGGCGCTCATCACGTCGTTAGGGTGTTGGCTGAAGTCCGAGCCGTCCGCCGGCTCAATGCGCGGAATGGAAATGGTGTGCGGGCCGACCCCGTAGGTTTTATCCAAATATGCGGCGTGTTCCAGGGTGGCTAAAATTTCGTATTTATGGTCATAGAGCCCCAAAAGCGGCCCGATACCTACGTCGTTAATGCCTGCCTGCAAGGCGCGGTCCATGGCGTCTAAGCGGAACTGGTAATCCTTTTTGGCTCCGGCAATATGCAGTTTTTCGTACGTTTCTTTGTGGTACGTTTCCTGAAAAAGCTGGTAGGTGCCGATATGGCATTTTTTTAATTCTTCAAATTCCGGCTCCGTTAAAGGCGCAATATTGACGTTGACGCGGCGGATATTTTGCCCATTCCACCGGGTATCGTAAATGGCTTTACTGGAATCATACACATACTGTAAACCGCTGCCGGGGTAGGCTTCTCCGGCCACCATTAAAATCCGTTTGTGCCCCTGCTTTAGCAGCGCCGTCACCTCTTGGTTGATTTCGTCCATGGTGCTGGCGTGGCGTTTTAAGTGCGTGTTGGAGCGGCGGAACGCGCAGTAAACACATTCGTTGGTGCAAATGTTGGAAATATACAGCGGGGCAAATAATACAATGCGGTTGCCGTAAATGGCTTCTTTTACATATTTGGCCGCATCAAAAATCTTTTGCAGGAGGTTTTTATCCGTCA
The DNA here is from genome assembly GCA_934644855.1 of uncultured Elusimicrobiales bacterium. GTDB lineage: Bacteria > Elusimicrobiota > Elusimicrobia > Elusimicrobiales > Elusimicrobiaceae > Avelusimicrobium. The sequence goes on along the minus strand of CAKUDJ010000099.1, from coordinate 2,011 downwards.
CGTTGAGCAAAACGGCGGCTTCCTCCAGCGTAATGCCTTTTAATTGTTTGGCTTTTTCTAAAATTCCCGTCACCTCGCTATCCGTGTGGGATTTGGCACGTTCCAAGGTTCGTTGCAGTTTTTCGTCATCAATAATCATATCTCTTATATTACAATTTTTGGGGCGGTTTAGTCAGCCGGGGTGCTTTTGTTTTTGGTATCATATAAGTAAGCTGTTTTTACCCCTGGAGGTTGTATGAAAAAAGTAGTTGTTCCCCGCTGGATAAAATCTTACGCAAGTTTTATTCTGGCAAACTGGCTGTTTTTTACGCTCATGCGTTTGATTTTTCTGTTTGTTTTCCGTGCGGCGCTTGTGCCGCAGGCGTACCATGAACTTTGGAAAACCTTTTATTTGGGGGCCAAGTTTGATGCCCGCCTGGCGTGTGCGTTAGCCATTCCGTTGGGGTTATATTTAACCGTTTGCGCGTTTTGGAAAGGCGCGCGCTGTATCAGAAAAGGGGTCAGCGCCCTCTACGGCCTGTTGGAAGCCGCCGTTTTGTTGGTGTACTTTGCCGATTTCGCCCACTATGCGTATATTTCCATGCGCATTAACTATTCCATTTTTAAGTATTCCGAAAACCCGCTGATTTCTTTGCAAATGGCGTGGGAAACGTACCCGTTGGTGTGGGCCGTTTTGGGGCTCCTTTTATGGGGAATCTTGGCTTACTTTTTTGTTAAAAAATTGTGCGTGCGCGCCTTCGCGCAGGAAGAATCTTTCCGTTGGAAAGGTAAATTGGGGTGGTTCTTTATCGGGCTCCTTGCCACCGGCGCGCTGATGTTCGGGCAAATCAGCCAGTATCCGCTGCGGTGGAGTAATGCGTACCATTCCACCAATAACTTTATTTGCAACTTAACGCTCAACCCGGGGATGAACTTGTTTGATACGGCGCGGTTTGCCAAAAATGTATCGTTTGACCGGGAAAAAACACAAGCTTATTATGACGAAGTTTCCAAATTTTTGGGGGTAGATAACCCGGATAAGGAAACCCTCAACTTTATGCGTACGGTTCCGGCTAAACCCAAGGCCCAACAAAAAGATTATAACGTGATTGTTATTTTTATGGAGTCTTTGGCGTGGAATAAAACGTCCATGACGAACCCGGATATTGACCCGACCCCGTTTATTAATGCGTTATCCAAACGCTCTGTTTTGTTTAACCATTTCTTTACGCCCACCTCCGCCACGGCGCGTGCGGTGTTTGCCACCGTCACCAGTATCCCGGACGTCACGTCTTTCAAAACCAGTTCCCGCAACCCGCTGATTGTGGACCAACACGTCATTGCCAACGCGCTGACGGATTATGAAAAATACTACTTTATCGGCGGCAGCTCCAGTTGGGGCAACATCCGCGGTATTTTGGAACATAACATTACCGGTATTAATATGTACGAAGAAGGCAAGTTCCAAAACGAACACCGCAACGACGTGTGGGGTATTTCGGACTTGGACCTGTTCCGCGAAACGGACCGCATTTTGACCGAAGACCAACAAAAGCATAAAAAGCCGTTCTTTGCTTTTGTGCAAACGGCCGGATACCACCGCCCGTATACAATCCCTAAAGATAATGCCGGGTTCCAATTAAAAGACATCGGCGAAGATTTGGCCCACAAACGCAGTTTTGTAAGCGTGGCGGAATACAATTCCTTGCGCTTTTCCGACCATGCCCTACAGGAGTTTTTCAAACTGGCCGAAAAAGAGCCGTGGTGGGATAATACGTTAGTGGTTATTTTCGGGGACCACGGGCTTTCGGCGGCGCAATCCGAAAATATGCCCCGCGGTTATGTGGAACATAATTTAATCAACCACCAGGTGCCGCTTATTTTGGCGGGCGGGGCCATTAAAGAGCCGAAAGTAATTACCCGCACGGCCAGCCAGGTGGACGTCCTGCCGATTATTATGGGCATTTTGGGCCGCCCGTATTTTACGCGGGCCGTCGGGCGCGACGTACTGGGCCATAACGAATACCCGCAA
>CAKUDJ010000098.1 GCA_934644855.1 uncultured Elusimicrobiales bacterium | reverse complement strand
GGGACAGGGCCCGCAAGCAAATGTTGGTGGACTTCGGTTTCCGCCTGCCGTCCGCATTAGACAACCGCCCCTTAAAATTTGATGAATTTGAAAAATTAATGCCGCAAAGCATTTTTGTTTCGGCCACGCCCGGCCCGTACGAACTGACCGTTTGCGGCAACCACATTGTGGAGCAAGTCATCCGCCCTACGGGGTTGGTGGACCCGAAAGTGATTGTCCACCCCACCGAGGGGCAAATTACGCATTTGACGGAAAAAATCAAAGAGCATACCGCCAAAGGGGAGCGGACACTCGTTTTGGCTTTAACCAAAAAAACCGCCGAGGATTTAAGCGCGTATTTTGTGGAACAGGGCCTTAAAACCCAGTATTTACATTCGGACATAGAATCTTTACAGCGGGTGGAAATTTTGAAGCAATTTCGCCGCGGGGATTTTGATGTGTTGGTGGGGATTAACCTGTTGCGCGAGGGGATTGATATTCCGCAAGTAGGCTTGGTGGCTATTTTAGGGGCCGATAACGAAGGCTTCCTGCGTAATACTACTACGCTTATTCAAATTTCCGGCCGCGCGGCGCGTAATGCGGGCGGAGAGGTTATTTTATATGCGGACCGCAAAACGGATTCCATCCGCTACGCACTAACGGAAATGAACCGCCGCCGCACTTTGCAGGAAGCATATAATAAAGAACACCACATCACGCCTAAAACCATTCAAAAGACGGAAGTGGAGTTAAAAGAATTTGAACAACAAACCAAAACCAGCGCGTTTGGTATTTTGAGCCAAACCTTGCCGGAACCGACGGTGCAAAATATCAAAATGGTGGAAGCGGACGTGGAACAGCAAATGCTGTAAGCGGCCGAAAACCTGAATTTTGAATTGGCCGCCGAACTGCGTGACCGCTTGTTTGAACTGCGCCAAATGCAGGTAAAAGGCACGGGTAAAAAACGCGGCAAATAATGCCTGCCCGGGGTGCGCGTTTTTTGGGCAAGCGGGCCCGCCCGGTAAACGGCCGCGTTTGGGGCAAGCCGTGCCAAGCGCTACGCGCCGGGGCCGGAAATTGGTAAAATATAAGTATGGAAGAAATTACCCTCCCTTTACAAGCCGTACAAAAAGTAATTGGCCTGGAGCTGACCGACAGCACCAATAACGTGGCCAAGGAACTCGCCCAAGACGGGCAGGAAGCCAATACGCTGGTTCTGGCGTGCCGCCAAACGGGTGGCCGCGGCCAGTTTGACCGCACTTTCAGCTCCGAAGAAGGCGGCGTTTATTTTTCACTTATTTTACGCCCCGCGGTACACCCGCGGCGCAACAGCAGTTTCAGCCTTAAAGTGGCCCAAGCCGTCAGCGGTGCGCTAGAAGATTTGTTTGAAATGAAAACCAAAATCAAAGCGCCCAATGATGTGTTGGCGTGGGAGCCTAAAACCAAAAAATGGAAGAAAATTTGCGGCATTTTGATTGAAACTTCCGCCAAAGAAGACAAAACCGATTGGATGGTGGTGGGTGTGGGGTTGAACGTGAACAACCGCCTGCCCGCCAGCCTAAAAGATACGGCGGTTAGCGTCAAACAGTTGGTTGGGCAGGAAGTGCTCAAAGAAATTGTATTGGAAGCGGTACTGGAACACTTTTGGCGCCGGTACAGCGAATGGGAAATGTCCGTTTGTTAGTTTTTGCCGATAATGAAAAACACACCCCGCTTGTTTGTAGCAAGCGGGGTGTTTTATATCCTTATTAGTACGGATTTTTACAAAAGTTTAGCTTATAAATCCCCAATGGCTTGTTTAACCTTAATGATAAGGTCTTTAAGTACAAAGGGTTTTAAGCAAAAATCTTTTACTTGCGGATACGTGGCAAATAATTTTTGGGATTCTACCAAAGCGGAAGTAATAATAACCGGGATAGAGCCCAGTTGCTCATCATCACTTAATACTCTAACGATAGACGCCCCGTCCATACCGGGCAGCATGACGTCCAGTAAAATCAAATGCGGGTGATATTCTTTTATCATGGATACGGCTTCGCGTCCGCTCTGGCAGGATTTCACTTCGTATCCTTCGCGCATCAACACCAACATCAGTAATTCTACAATAGAGGTTTCGTCTTCAATAATTAATATTCTTTTTTTCATAAGGTAATTCCCCCAAAGGCTGTATATTTATTATACTTTTTTATATGACAAAAAAAAGTTTTGATGCGTCCGTCCTGCCCCGTATGCGCGCTTTTGCCTGCCGGTTTATTAAGCGCGGCGATAGCGTTTTGGTGGGGCTTTCCGGCGGGCCGGACTCCGTTTGCCTGTTGCATTTTTTGCGCTATTTGGCGGCGGAAAAACATTTTGATTTGGCGGCCGTGCATGTAAACCACTCGTTGCGCGGTGCGGCGGCCGATAAAGACCAAGCCTTCTGCCGGGAGTTGTGCAAGCAGTTAAATGTGGAATTTTTCGCGCGCAAAATCAATGCCCGCCAACTGGCCGAAAAGGGCCGTTTAAGTTTAGAGCACGCCGCGCGTAAGGGGCGTTATCAGGCATTGGCCCAAGTGGCTAAAAAATGGGGCGCTACCCAAGTGGCACTCGGCCACCATTCAGACGACCAGGCCGAAACCGTTTTGCTCAACCTGTTGCGCGGCACGCAAGCCAAAGGACTGTGCGGCATTCCCGTCACGCGGCCTTTGGTGGCGGGGGTGCAAATTGTGCGGCCGCTTTTGTGCATTACGCGGGCGGAGGTGGAGGCGTATTTGCAGCACAACCGCCTGCCTTGTGTGACGGACCAAACCAACGCAGATGACGCTTTTACGCGCAACTGGATTCGCTTGCGTTTGTTGCCTATGCTGGAAGAAAAACAACCGCAAATCCGCGCGCATTTGGCGGGTATGGCCGCACAATTACAGGCGTTGTTTTCCGCCAAAGAATAGTTTAGCCCCGCGGCGGGTGCAATTTGATAACATATACATTATATGGGCACCAGTAAAATATTACAATTAGCGTATTTGAACCGGCTGGACGTGCGGGATTTGACGTTTGATTCCAACGCCGTGCGCCCGGGCAGCGTTTTTTTTGCCTTAAAAGGCGCGCGCACGGATGGCAACCGGTTTATCCCGCAAGCGGTGGCTAACGGGGCCGTGATGGTGGTTTCCGCATTTCCGACGGCCCAAAATTACGGGGTTTTGTATGTCCAATCGGACGATATTGACCGCGACATGGCAGATGCCGCGTATGAATTTTACGGCCGCCCGTCGGATAAACTCAACATTATCGGCATAACGGGCACCAAGGGCAAAACCTCTATTGCCTATTTAACGGAAAGTATTTTAACCCATGCCCGCAAGCGCGTCAGCGCGTTGGGTACGGTCAACTACCGCATTAACGGGCAGGTGGAGTGTGCCGCCCCCAATACCACGCCGGCGGCGTTGCCGTTGTTTAAGCTGATGCACAAAATGGTTGCCCGGCAGAGTGAATATTTGGTGATGGAAGTTTCTTCCCACGCGCTAGACCAACAGCGGGTGCGCCGTATGGATTTTAATGTGGCGGTTTTTACCAATTTACAGCGGGACCATTTGGATTACCACTTAACTTTTGATAATTATTTTCATGCCAAGCGCAAACTGTTTGAAAATTTAGCTAACCCGCTCAATAAAAAACAAAACCGCGCGGCGGTGATTAATACGGACGACCCGTACGGCTGCCGTTTGGCGCAGGAATTAAATGGCCGCGTGCGCGTGTTGACGTTCGGGTTAGAACACCCCGCGGATTATACCGCCACGGATATACAGGAAACATTGGACGGCACCGCGTTTAAGCTTAATGGCCGCGCGTGCAAAATCCGCCTGTTGGGGCGGCACAATGTGTATAACGCGCTGGCGGCGTTTGCCGCGTGCGTGAGCCAAGGGATAGACGAAACCACCGCCTTGGAAGGGTTGGCCGCGTTGCCCGGCGTGCCCGGCAGAATGGAACAGCTTTGCGCCGGACAGGATTTTTATGTGTTTGTGGATTTTGCGTATACGGATGAATCCCTCCGCCGGGCGTATGAGGTGGTGGAGCGGTTCAAACAAGGGCGCGTGATAACCGTTTTCGGTTGCGGGGGGGAGCGTGACCGCACCAAACGCCCGCTGATGGGGCGCACGGCTTGCACGCATAGTGATTGGGTCTTTTTAACGAACGATAACCCCCGCCGGGAAGACCCGCGGCAGATTTTTGACGATATTTTGCAAGGGATGCAGGGCTGCACCAATTATACATTGCAGCCGGACCGCGCCCAAGCTATCCGGGCCGCGTTGGAAACGGCCCGCCCGCAGGATATTGTAATTATCGCCGGGAAAGGGCACGAAGATTACCAAATTACCGGCACGGAAAAACGCCACTTTTCGGACCAAGAAACGGCCCGCGCGTGGCTGAAGGAAAAGTATGTTTCGCAAAAATAAATATAAAAAAGCGTGTATTATCGGGCTGGGCAAAAGCGGCCGCGCCGTGGCACAGTTATTGGCCGATAACGGCTATGAAGTGCTGATTAGCGAAGAAACCGCTATCAAAGAGCCCGCTT
>CAKUDJ010000097.1 GCA_934644855.1 uncultured Elusimicrobiales bacterium | reverse complement strand
GTATCATTATGTATGATATGATGGCTAAAGTACAATTAAAAAAATAAGTTTTATCTGTACGGTAAAAATGCGCCCCGGGATTTACCCCCCGGGGTGTTTTTTATTTTAGGCGGAGGGTCTATCTGTTTCCGTTTTTCCGCTTTTCTGCCTTGCCGCTCTCGGGCCGCCCGCCCCGCCATAAAAAAGGCCCCAATCGGGGCCTGTTGCAAAAGCAGAACGCGGGCTGTCAGCCGGCGCAACCGCAATCGGCGGTAATGTATTTCATATCCAGGCCGATGTCTTCCAAATCCTGTTCGTGTTCTACTTCGTCTTGCAAGATTTTGCGCAGTACATGGGCGGTAAGCAGGTCTTTCTCTTTTACCATTTCCAATAATTTATTGTATACCTCAATGGCGCACCGCTCCCCCTGCAAATTTTGGGCCAAAATGGCTTTGGAGTCCTCATCTTCCGGCACTAAATAGCCGCAAGTGCTTTCTTTGTACCACTCTTTAGGCGAAAGCACCGGGGTTCCCCCGAGCTCCAAAATACGCTTGGCAAGCATTCCGGCGTGTTTTAATTCTTCGGCGGCGTGTTCTTCCATTTCCGCAATCAAGCGCGAGGCGGCCATACCGCTTACCACCTTGGCCCCTATCCAATACTGGTAATAGGCCAACCATTCATCACAATAGGCTTTGTTTAAGGCATGGATTAATTCACGAACGTTTAGCCCGGCTCTGTGTACGATTTCTTTTCCTTTCATTCCCATAATTTACCCCTCCTGTATATGCGCCGGATTATGGCTGAAAATGCCCGGCGTATACCTTATTGTATAATTCCGGCCGCATTTGGCAACCCGGTAAAAAAGGTTAGAAATTTCCGCGCCACCGGCCACGCGGGAGAAAACCGTTTGTTTTGCGCTCTATTTTAGTTATAATAAAAGGAAAACCCGGCCTTTAAGCCCACAAAAACGGAGGCTTTTTATTATGCCCAGACGCGATAAAATAAATTATTATTTGGATTTAGCAGATGTTGTTTCCAAACGCTGTACTTGTTTGCGCCGCCATTACGGGGCCGTGATTGTAAAAAATGATGAAGTGATTTCCACCGGCTATGTGGGCGCGCCGCGCGGGCGTAAAAACTGTACGGATTTGGGCTACTGCATCCGCCAACAAATGAATATCCCCCGCGGGGAACGCTACGAGCTCTGCCGCAGCGTGCACGCGGAAGCCAACGCCATTATCAGCGCGCCGCGCGATAAAATGATTGGCGCTACGCTCTATTTATCCGGGCGGGAAGCGGACTCCGGCGCTTATATTCACCATTCCAACAGTTGTTCTATGTGCAAACGTATGATAATTAATGCGGGCATTTCCCGCGTGGTCATCCGCGATACGGACAACGATTACCGCCAAATAGACGTGCAGGATTGGATAGATAACGACGAATCTTTACACGGCGAACGCGGATATTAATTTTTAGTATTACCGGCAGGCGGCCCTTTTTATATTATTTTTATAAAAATGTTGCCCCGTTAAATGCGAACAAGGGACAAAATGTTGTTTTGTCCCTTGCGCGTTTAATCTAAAACTTACCAACAGTTGTTATTTACTTATGCATGGGATAGAAATAAATGCCCATATATACCGGGTTGTCCACAAATCCGGCAACATTTGTTCTCATGGCCCACAAGCCGGTGGGATGCACCGTATAAATCTGCATGGCGTCTTCGTGCATTAAATTATGTGCTTTTTTATACAGTTCCCGGCGTTTGGCGGGGTCCGTTTGCACCACGGCGGATTCAATCAGCTTATCCACTTGCGGGTTTTTGTAGCCTTGCGCCAACGCATAACGGCCGTTGCTGTGCAGGAACGGAAAGTAAAAGTTGTGCGCGTCGGCATAATCGGCCACCCAACCGCGCGTCCACAACGGCATTTGGTGGTTGGCAGTCTTTTCCAGGAAAGAAGCCCAGGTGACCCCGCGCAAATCTATCTTAAATTTAGGGTTGAGGCTTTCCACATTGCGTTTTAATATTTCGCTGGCAATTTGGCGCATTTCTCCGCTTGTGTTATACGTCATGGTTAGTTTGAATCCCGTATTCCACACTTTGCCGCCCCATGCTTTTTTGAAATATTCGCGGGATTTTTCCAAATCAAAATGATACCGCTTAAAAGAGTCGTCATAGGCCATCAGCCCTTCCGGCGCGGGGCCAATAGCGCGCGTGCCGCGGCCTTCCATGGATTCTTTCAAAAAGGCATCATAATCAAACGCGTATTCAAACGCCTTACGCAGGTTTTTATCGTCAAAGAAATTAGACGGAATCCCGTTGCCGTCCCATTTGCCGGAGCCGACATCCGGGTTGGCCTGCATATTTATATTCAGCGTAAAGAAAATCACCGGGTCTGTGCGCAGGCGGGGCAGATTGTCATACAACTTAACACCCGGCTTATCTTTAAGCTGGGAGATAAACTTGGCGGATATTTCCGCCACATCCACATCTCCCGCTTCCAACATTAACCGCACGGTGCTGGGTTCTTCTACCGTCATTAAATGGATGTTTTTAAGTTTCGGCGCGCCGGCCCAATAAGATTCGTTGGCGGCCAGTTGCAAGCGGCGGCCCGCTATATTCCACCGTACTAACTTAAACGGCCCGGTGCCGTTCATGGCGTTAAACAGGGGGGAAGAATCTTTTGAAAAATTGTTAAATTTTTTCCAAGTGTCTTCCGTGCCGTCCCAGGCGCCCAAACGCACGGCCCACTCTTTGTTTACCACATAGCCCCACCGCGCCAAAATGGATAAAAAGGGCGCAAACGGGCGTTTGAGCGTAATAACAATGTTATCCCCTTCTACCCGCACCGCCCGGGCGGCCTCTTTATAAGAAACTACCAAGTTGCCTTTTTCGTCACGCGTGGAGGAAACCCCCAAAATGGGTTCCAACAGCAGGCTGGACGGCCCGCCGGATACGTCCGAAAGTAAGAAACGCAACAAAGAATAGCGTACATCTTCGGGCGTGAGTTCTTCGCCGTGGTGGAAACTCACCCCTTTGCGGATGGGGAAGGTATACGTTAAACCGTCTTTGGAAACGAGGCCGTTTTGCACGCTGGGCACTTGGGTAGACAGGGAGGGCTCCAACTGCGTCATAGACGAACCCTTAAATTTCAGCAAGGTATCGTATACATTTAACATCATGCCTTGCGTGACTCCGTCATACGAATATACCGGGTCCAGGGATTGCATTTCCCCTTTGTGGGCCACTAATAAAGATTCTTTGTCCTCTTTATGGGCGCAGGCAGCCAATAAAAGCCCTGCACACAAAACTAAAAATAACCCTTTTTTCATTTTTTCCTCACAATATACGCCACGCCGTGTTTACGGCCTAGCCACGCGTGCGCAAATTCCGGCGCCGGATACGGGCGCACGACCTCTTGCGGCGTTGCTGCCGCCGGGTCTGCCGTCCATATACGGCCGTTTTCATATCCAGTCACTAAAACCAGGTGGCCGGGGGTGCTTTCAATAGCCGCGCCCGGCAGCTCCCCTTTTTGATAGGAGATACTGGCCAGCGTCAGGCAATTTTCATTTACAAACTGCGGCAGTTCTGCCAAAGACTCAAACCGCCGTACATAACTTTCTACCCCGTGCAAACCGGCGCACGCGGTATTAAAAATCCAATTCCCGTAAATACCCGGGGCGGGGTCAAACACTTCCCGCATGACCGTTTCCAAGGTTAAATGGGCCCCAAAATAATTGAGTGCCATTGTCAGCGCGGTGGGGCTGCAAATGCGTTTTTTATCTTTATGATTAACACACATTTGGGAAATCGGCTCCACCTGTGCGCGGAACGCCCCTTGCGGCAAATCCGCCCGGGGGGCCGCTTGCCCGGCGCGCGTTGCACAGGCCGCCAGTAAGAGGAGTTCCATATCCCCATACAGGCTGATGCGGTAGCGGTAGCAATCCGCCGGAACAGACAGCGCTAACATATCCGTTTGCACTTGGGCAAATTCATCTTTTTGGGGCGGGAAACTGCTTTGAAAATCTTTAGAAAAAAGCCCCAATTTATAAAACCGGCTCCACTTCCCCCGGCAGCCTACCTGTGCTTCCAATAATAAAAGCCCGTCCGTTTGCGTACGGTAATTAACGCTCAAAACCAGGCTATCAAACGCAAAAGGTACCCGCATAATTTGGGACAAAACCACTTTCACACCGTCCACCACCTGTACTTTTTGTGTTTGTGCAGGATAATGAAAAGTATTAAACACGGTGGAATTATCTGCTTGTATGGTCATGCACAGCACCTAAAAATAGAATCGGGGCACCCGGGCTTGAACCGGGAACCTCTCGGTCCCAAACCGAGCGCTCTACCATTGAGCCATGCCCCGCATACAGTTTATATAGTACCAGTTTTTAACCCGCTTGCAAAGGGGCGTTTGCGGCTATCGGGTGCCCGGCAAGGCGCAAAAAAACCGCCCAAAAGGCGGCTTTATGAAATCTGGTTCCGGGACTAGGACTCGAACCTAGAATTAATGCTCCAGAGGCATCCGTGTTACCATTACACCATCCC